>DGDU01000033.1:0-1390 GCA_002385605.1 Christensenella sp. UBA3944 | reverse complement strand
GTCACGCTTTTGCTTTGATTCTTTGCTGTATAAGGAAAAGGTTGTTTCAATCATACGGCAGTATTAAAAGGGTAGCGGCGCGGCGGTAAAACTGCCCTGTTCTGCAAAAACCTACAAAAATCGCCCGATTTTCGTTGCTTTTCGTCTTTATTCGATAACAAAATTTACTTTTTGTTTGCCAAAGTTTTACTGGTAAACACACTTTACGGCGGTAAATCGTTTGACTTACCGAAGGCGCATCTTGTATACTTCTAGTGTCAGCGAAACCCACAGGAGAACTTGCATGCGGCTTTTGGAAGAAAAGATTCTGAAATACGGCAAAGTTTATCCGGGCAATATCCTCAAGGTGGACAGTTTCCTTAATCACCAGGTGGATATGGCCCTGATGGGGCAACTCGCACAAGAAATCTATAACAACTTCAAAGACTGCGCGGTCACAAAAGTTCTTACAATAGAGGCATCGGGTATACCTCTGGCGGGGGCGACGGCGCAGTTTTTTAATGTCCCCATGATATTTGCAAAAAAGGCTTCGGCAAAAAATATGTCCGCAAACTTTTATTCGGCAAAGGTTTACTCTTTTACCCACGGCAATTATTACGAAATTAAGGTCTGCAAGGATTACCTCACAAAAGACGACACGGTCCTTATCG
The DNA here is from genome assembly GCA_002385605.1 of Christensenella sp. UBA3944. GTDB lineage: Bacteria > Bacillota > Clostridia > Christensenellales > DTU072 > Firm-09. The sequence goes on along the minus strand of DGDU01000033.1, from coordinate 740 downwards.
TAGACGACTTCCTCGCCAACGGCAGCGCGCTCGAAAGCCTTATGGATATAGTTAATCAAGCGGGCGCCAAGGTCGCGGGGGCGGGCATAGCGATCGAAAAGGGCTTCCAGAAAGGCGGCGACGAGCTAAGGGCAAAGGGCATAAAGATTGTATCCCTTGCCATCATAGACGAAATGAGCGCCGAGAAGGGCATAACCTTCCGCAGCCCGGAAGCCTGCTAAGATATATATTGATTCATTATTTACGGAAAAAAGCCTGAGGGCTACATAATAGGAGGATAATATGAAAAAGAAATTGTTAGCTGTTGTGCTTTGTTTAGCGCTTGTAGCTACACTTGCTGCCGGCCTCGCCGCCTGCAACGATCAAGATGACGAGTTCAAGATCGGTTTGATTTTACTGCACGATGAGAAGTCCACTTATGACAAGAACTTCATCGACGCGATGAATGAAGTTCAAGCCAAACTTGGTCTTAAGGATTCCCAGGTTATCATGAAGACTGACATCCCCGAAGGCGACGCTTGCTACGTAGCAGCCGCCGACCTTGTAGACCAGGGTTGCGATATCGTCTTCGCCAACAGCTTCGGCCACGAAGATTATATGATCAAGGCCGCCAAAGAGTTCCCCGATGTAGAGTTCTGCCACGCTACCGGAACCAAGGCCCACACCGAGAACCTTCCCAACTATCACAACGCTTTTGCTTCCATATATGAAGGCCGTTACCCTGTCTCTTATACACATCT
>DGDU01000018.1:70779-74023 GCA_002385605.1 Christensenella sp. UBA3944 | reverse complement strand
AGCGGCAGGTCTGCCCTCTGCTCCGACTACAGTAGGGCAAGGGGCGTCTTTGTGGCGACGTATTCCGAGAAAAACCAGGACCGTAATTTCGGCAAAGCCGTCTATACAACCCGTACTCCCAGGGATCCTCACAGGGTTCGCAGGGTGCAATACATCGGAAGCGTGGAAGCCACCAAACCGATGGATGCAGGCAACGGCATCCGCCCCATGATGATATTGGAAATACCCGCATAAATCCATATTGGGCATGATGTAAATGGATTCTTTTAACTGGACAGAGACACTTTCAAAGAGAGTAATCGGCGAAACCTTCAAACGGTATAAAAAGCTTTTGACGGTTTTGCTGGTTATTCTCTTTTTTGTGCTTTTTATAACGACCGCTTCGGCAAGCCTTAAGTATCCGGTAAGGGTTTATTATTTCGATTACGAAAACAACCGTTACGAATACGATACTTATTATATTAAATTGGGCAGGACGCTCAATTATAAGGCCAGGGAGCGCGAAGGCTTTGTTTTCGACGGCCTGTATTACGACAACCGGTTTAACGAAGAATTCAACGAAATGACGCCCATATTAACGGATACCCATCTGTTCGCTAAATATATAGGCAAAGAGTACACCGTAACGCTTGACCACAACGGCGGGGTGGGCCCGCAGGATACGATAAAGGTTTTATACAAAAAACCCCTTCCCGAATTGCCGCCGCCCGAAAGGCAGGGTTATTTGTTCGCGGGATATTTCGATTCGCAGGGCAACAGGATATATTCCGACCTTATGAAAGGCGATTCGGTGTGGAATATAGCGCGGGACTCGACAATCTACGCCAGATGGGCAGAGCCGCAAACCATCCCCCTGGATAAGCAAGGCGGCGAGGGCGGCGACGACTTTGTTATCGGCGGGCTTGGCGTCACCCTTCCTGAAATCGAATACCCAGCCAAAGCGGGAGTCAAATTCAACGGCTATTACTCGGAGCCTGACGGCAAAGGCACCCGCTACTACGCTTATGGCGAGCGCGGGGTCTGGGACCAAAGCCAGCCCAAAACGCTTTACGCATATTGGGCGAAAACAATAATTTTCGACAAACAGGGCGGCACAGGCGGCACCGACAGCGTCGACGCCGTGAGATACAAGGATTTGCCCGCCGCCGCAGCCCCTCAAAAGGACGGCTACACCTTCGACGGTTATTATTCCAAACCCAACGGCAAGGGCAAGCAATACTATTCCAAAGATATGGCGCCCCTCACCCAATGGGATATAGACGACACCTTCTCCGTTACCCTTTTTGCCAACTGGCTCCGCAACTATACGGTTACCCTGCAAACGGAAATCGGTGAGAGCATCAACATAACCGTAAATAAAGACAGGGATATGCCCGCCATCCCGAATAATTTGTCCAGGCCGGGTTATTTGTTCGGGGGGTATTACTCTCTGCGCGACGGCAAGGGGGTGCCCTATTATGACGCCACATATAAAGGCATCAAAAAATGGAACTTAGACGACGGAGGCACGCTGTACGCTTACTGGGTGGCTATTAACAGCATATACACCAGAAGCCAAGGCTACATCATTATGGGCGAATACCCCCAAACCATCGCCACTCCCGAAGCCGTAAGCGCAATGCGCCACTTAATCGGCGATTATTACATCAGCGACTACGACGGCGCGAGGTATTTCAAGGTATACAGCAACCCGTATGAATCGGTATATAAGTTCTCCAATAACGAACCTATAGTCCGCGGTCGGGAATACTACTTTAAGGTCGAGCCCATAAGGTGGAAGATTCTTAAGGAAGAGGGCGGCAGGATTTATGTTATTTCCGAAAAGATTCTCGATGTGAAGCAGTTTAATACCAACGCAAACAACAACTGGGAAAAGTCTACCTTAAGGGAATGGTTAAATAACACATTCTATTATAATGCCTTTACCGCCAACGAAAGGATTGCAATAGCCGAAACACAGCTTGAAAACCGTTATGTCCTGCTTGATTTGACATATCAGACCAGGGACTGCATATTCCTGCCTTCCTACGAGGATATGATTAACCCCGGCCACGGCTTTGAGGCAAACGACGGGCCTTCGCCGGCAAGGGCGGCCGAAACCACCGATTTCGCCAGGGCGAAAGGCGCGTGGACGGGCTTAAGGTATGCCGGCAAAGGGTATTATTGGCTTAGGACGGGCATTTTCAACAACTCCAGCGCCAGGGTTGTTTTCGCCGACGGGAATGTTTATAACGGATACCACGCCAACAACAAAGACACGGGTATTAGGCCCGCGATGTACATTAAAGCGAGTTAGCCGCCATGAAAAAGAAAAACCTGATTTTAATCTTAATAATCGTCTTTACGGCGTTGCTTATTCTTTCTTCGTGCACCATACACGATAAAGTCATGGTCATCGTTCAGGTGCGGCTCAGAAGCGAAGAAGGCGCAATAGATGTGCCGCTCGCGGGTTTGACATTTTATGTCCAGAACAGGGAATATATAACCGACGAAAACGGTTTCGCGTCCGTTTATGTCAAATCCATCGATGACGCGTACAGCAACAACCTATGCAATTTCCCCGCGCAATATATACCGAATCCCGACGGGCTCGTCGAGAATATATATAACACGATATTTGTGACATATTATCTTGAAATTAACGATAATTATCTCCAACCCCCGCCCGGGACGGATGTGCCCGACAATTCGCTTATAAGCAAAAAGCTGTCCTATTCCCCCGTCAGGATAAAAGACGACAACTATTCGGGCGAGATAAGGGGCTATATTATGGACACAGACTATAACCGCCTCGCGGGCGTCGATGTGTATTTCGGCGAAGAGGCAGTCTACGCGGGCAAAACCAACGCCGCCGGGGAGTTTTCTTTGTTTTTCAAAAACGCCTATCAGTACGAAAACGAAAAAGTAATAGATTTCCTGTATTTCGTCCATGACGACTATAAATTTAAGGCTTTTCTCAAGTCCGAATCCTATCACAAAGATATCGAGGTTTTTGTCGTGGCGACGCGCAAGGATTCCGGTTACGACCTGGACGCCGACGTGGCCCCCGTCTTCATTAGATGCTGCTTCGATCACCGTTCCGCCGAAGTGACTTTGCCCCCGGGATACAACCGAAACGAAAAAGCCAAAATATCCGAGGAAGCGAGAGATACCATTGTCGGGGTTGAAATTTATCTTAAAGGCAAGCTTGTATCCGTAAGCGATCAGGTCGGCTTCAATATAGATTTCCTGGTGCCCAACACGC
>DGDU01000018.1:32126-70566 GCA_002385605.1 Christensenella sp. UBA3944 | reverse complement strand
CGACGAAAAAGGCTTCTTACTCGAGTTCCGGGGAATAGCCGAAAACAAAGACTAAAGGCTGTTAATTTATACTCTGTAATTCCATTCAATGCTGTTATTGAACCCGTCGTCCCACGCCATATGCCAGGCGATGGGGACGGATTTGAAATATATTTTAAGGCTGAGCGCTTCGCAGCCGTAGAAGGCGCCCCTGTTAACATAAGTAATGTTTTGGTTTATATAAAAGTTTTTAAGGCTTGCGCAATCCTTAAACGCGTATAAGCCTATCTCTGTTATCCTGGTATGCATGGTTATTTCTTCCAACGAAGTGCAGCCCGTAAACATCCAATGGCTTATCTTATTAATCCCTTGCGGAATATAGAAAGACTTTAACGAGCGGCAGTTTTCAAACGCGCTGTGCCCTATCCTCTTCAGATTGCTGTCGGGCGATATATTGAAGCTTTCCAGCGCTGTGCAGCCGCGGAAGGCCTCCTTTTCTACAACTGTAACCGAGTCGGGAAGAGTAAAGCTTTTAAGCTTTTCGCAGTTTTCGAAGGCCGAGTAGCCTATCAGGTCGAGGGAACCGTAAGCTATTATCTCACGGAGATATTTGCTTCCCGAGAAAGCATAGTTGCCTATTTGCCTAAGGTTTTTGGATAGCTGAACCTTGCTTATACCCGTCGTTTTATAAAAAGCGTAATCCTTTATGACCTGTACGGTATCCGGCATAATAAACTCGCCCAGGGGCAGGTTATGGCTTTGCACTTTGCCGACCGGATAGCATACAAGCTCGTCCTTAGCCTTGGTGTACACAACCCCGTCCTCGGAATAATACCTCGTGCAGTCGGGGCTTACCTCGATGCTGTAAAGATGGGTGCATTCTATAAACCATTGCGGGTCTATATAGTAATAATCGGCGGGGAAGTATACGCGGTTGAGGTTTATACAGCCGCGGAAGGTATCGTATTCGACGCGCTCGTCCGGCTTTATCCTGTATTCGGTAATGCTTTTGTCCTCTATAACCAGGGGCGGGCCGCTGGGGGGAGGCGCCATGGGGCCGCTGCCAATGGGGACATAGACGCCGGGGGTGGTAATGGGGAAGGTGTCTTCTATTATACTGAAATCATACAGATGGGACTTGTTTTCGAGATCGTGTTCTAAATACCAGTCGTTATCCCTTTTAATAAAGGACAGCTGGTAGATAATGCTGTACATCGAATGGGCAAACCAGATATCAACTTCGGCTTTTGCCCATCCCGGTCCGAACTTGTGGTTCATTATCGTGTATCTGTTGATGCTAAGCAATATGGCATTGGGATTTGCGAAATAATCCGTTCTTTTTATAAATTCATTGTACTCTTCCGACCCTTCGGGATAAAAAACCGAGGCCGCCATATGGATATCTTTTTCGGCGTGCGCGCGGAGGTAGGTAAAGAACAGATTGTCTATCTTGGCGCGGACAATATCCTGCCGGAGCGCTATGGTTACAAAAGTACCCGCCCCCAGTAAAATTACCAGAAGCAGTACGGTAAATATTTTCTTTATTACAGGCCCCGCTTTGCGCCCTTTTCCTTTCTTCATACTATTAAAATATATTAAAAGAAGCCGTTTGTCAAGTACGGCACTCCGGGCAAGCTTATTGTAAGAACGCCCAGACTTATTATGCGATATTTCTTTCCTATCATTAACAAGCCTTACCCATTGAATCGTGTTGCCTTTTAATGATATAATAAAATAAATAAAAAATTTTTGAGGTATCCGATATGACCGAGAAAACCGCAGGCAGCGAAATACAGCCCGAAGAAAATCTAAACCATATAGAATCGCCGCAAAAAAGCGACGAGGCGAAGGCCGAAACGATGGATATCAAAACCCGGTTCGACGCGGCAAAATATAAGTTCAAAACTTATCTTATTATCGCTGTCGCCATATTGGTCACGATTAATATCATTTCGGCAACTTTTATGGTTGTATGGATGCGGTACCAGACAAACCTAGCCGCCGTAAAGATTGCCGACAGCCTCGACGAGCTATTGGTGGAAGACCTCAAGCAGCAGATAACCGACGATTTCCTTAAGGCTTACTTAAGAGAAAGGTATCTTCCCGAGGATTACTTCTCGCTGGGCCTTTATGTCAATTCGAAAGCCAAAAAATCGGTTGTGGAGATACACTGCGGCAACGAAGCTACAGGCCTTGCGGCCAGATCGACGGGCGTCATCCTCAACGACCAAGGCTATGTAATAACAAACGCCCACAATGTTATGTACTCTACAGAAAAGCTGGGAGGCAGCCTCGACAACCCGACCACCATTATCGAGTACACCGTCTACCCTTTGGTAAAGACAAAGGTGTACGGAAGCATCGTCCTTTACGAAATGGATGTTATAAGCTTCAATATAAATCTCGATTTGGCCATCCTTAAATTCCGCGATATGCCCTCGGGGCTTGGCCATGTCGTGTTCGGGCACCACGACGCCGTTACCCCGGGCGAAGAAATCGTGCTGATGGGTAACGCCCTCGGGCTTGGAATTACGATATCCAAAGGTACGGTTTTGGGTACCTATGATTACAATTACAAGAAAATGGTTCAGCTTGACGCGCTTGCGATAAAAGGTAATTCGGGCGCTCCCGTCTTTAATGTTTACGCCGAAGTCATCGGGCTTATGAGCTTCAAAATAACCGAGGAAGCTCAGTTTTCGGGCATAGGCTATGCGGTGTCTGTTGCCGAAATAACAGCGTATATAGACAAGGTAAACGCCGACGAAAACATGGATATTACCTACAGTGTTTCCGAACTGAACAGTTAAATTAAAGCAAATATAAGTGATATTTAGGTGAAAAAGGCACAAGTGCTATTGACTTTTGGCACTTTGCGCCTTATTCTTAATATACATAATAGTAGGCTAATAGTATAGCTATAATTATTATTAAATTCAATTCGACAGCCTATTTGGTGGTTTTATGAACACTTACAAAAAGAGTCTGGCAAGAAAACTGGTAATTTGCATTATAGCATGCGTACTGCTGTGTGTTCTTGCCCTGGTCAGCCTGAATTACATAAGCTTGAAGTTCTTAAGAATTCCCGAGCCGTCCGATACAGGCAACGACCCTTCCGTTAACGAGCCTCAGAAGCCCATCGTGCCCGGACTGCAGGGTTCGACTTACCTTTCCTTTAACGATGGCATTCAGGTAGGCCTTGGCATCTCCGGCAATAATCATTATTGGGACATTCTTGATTACGATTCGGGCAAGTTCCATATACTCGTGGTAGACAAAGAAGGCTTTGTCTATGCCCGCGGGTCCAACGAATACAAACAGCTCGGTCTCGAAGGCGCGCATAATTCCAGCGCTTCAAACTATTTTTCGACTTCAAACTATTATACATATTTGCAGCCTGTAATGGCTCTCAACCATATCAAGGTAACAAAGGTCGCCGCGGGCGGCTACCACAGCATTGCTATCGGCCATGATCCCACAAAGACAAACCCCACCTCGGCAGCCGATTATAAAGTTTATACCTGGGGCAGGCAGGACGCCGGCGCTCTGGGCAACAACAGCACCTCCTCAACCCCACAAGGCGTACCTCAGGACATAACCTCCAGATTTAATTTCGCGGCAAACGAATACCCCATCGATGTCGAAGCGGGCGAATACCATTCGATGCTTCTTACAAACCTTAACAATATTTACACCTGGGGAGACAACACCTACGGGCAGCTCGGTACGGGCAACCTTAACAGAAGCGCCGTGCCGGTTAAAATAACCGTAAGCGGCGTCGGTTTTAAGGCCATTTCGGCGGGTTCCGTCCACTCGATGGCCCTGGCAACCGACGGAAGGCTGTTTACCTGGGGCGGCAACACTAACAGGCAGCTTGGCGGCAGCACGGATATAAACCTCAAAAGGACGACGCCCACCCATGTGTTCAGCGGCACCACTTTCACCGACATTTCGGCAGGCGAGCTTCACAGCGGCGCGGTCAGATATGTAAACGATAACGATACCACTATTTATCTTTGGGGAGACAGAAGAGGCGGCAAACTTGGCGACGGGCATACGGGCAACGGGGACACCGACGCCAAAGAGAGCTATAGTTCCTATTCAGGATATAAAGCCGTTGCGTGCGGCGGCAAAGATACCCTTGCCATCAGAGCGTCGGATAACAGGCTTTTTGTAACAGGGTTCGGCGTAAATGTTTACTATCCGGGCAAATCTGCCAACGGCACATTCCAGGATACCGGTTATACCGCCAGCTCGGCTTCTAACGGAGGAATGAATGTGTTTCTCTCCACCAACAACGAGCTGTTCGCCATCGGCTATGCCTCCAGATACGACGAAAACTGGTACGGAAGGCCCATCGAATATGATGGCAACGGTAAGCCCATAACCAGCCCTCCCTCCATAGGTGATGGGTATCATGTTGCCAGTGACGCAAACGACGGCTTAAAAAGGCTGACGCCGGCAGCCAATATTGTAGGCCTTCCCACCAACTACATCAGGGCGACTATATCGACTCCCGTCCCGAATACAGACCCCACCAACGGACTGGTGTTTAATACCACGAGAGTCAAGATAAATGCCTTCACGAATTATACGGATTTCGCGGTCGCGCAGCTTACCAAAGCCCAATACGATGCCGCAAACTACAGCGGCGTAACCTTTAAGTCCGTAAACAACAAAGGCGTTCTTATAGACCGCGAAGGGTATTATGTCGTAAAGTACAACAAAAGAGGTACAGTAACTTATACCAAATTTACCATCGCCAACAACAGCGGCCCCGAAGTGGTTGTAAGCAGCGACAACTCCTCCAAATACTACGCCACAATAAAGCTGTTTGACGGCTTCGGCCTCGGCAGCGTAACCGTTAGCGGTACCGCTAAAATATATAATCCCGCCAATCCGGGCACCTATACCGACTATCAGTACAACGGTTCGCAAAGCTACACCTCCACAACATACGAGGCACTGTTTACCATACCCTATAACAGCAAAACCACATTCAGGGTTACTGCCAAAGACAGCAATAACATAGAATCCACCTACGATATAGTTATCAACACCTCTGTTTGCATAGCAAACGGCGACTACGAAAGGACATACGACGGAACCTCGCATACTACATCGCCCATGTTCCACCGCCCCTCTGACGGCGTTGGCACGACATTTAACGCGGCAACCTTACAATCAAGGTACGGGTTTACGGTAACCGAATCCTACAGCGGGACACCCATAAACGCGGGCAATTACACTTACTCCGTAACTGTTAAAAACGGTAGCACCACCGTCGAATCAAAGCAGATTAACATTAAAGTTAACCAAAGGCCTATAACCGTAACCGCGCAAGCAATGTCTAAGGTATACGCCCAAAGCGATCCCGACAGGTTTACATACACTATTACTTCCGGAAATCTTGTAGGCACCGATACTATCGAAGATAGCGGGCGCCGCCTTACAAGGGACGCCGGAGAAAATGCCGGCCAATACAACATAAACCTCGGCAGCCTCGGCAACCCCAACTACAAGATTACATATGTGGGCGCTAAGTTTACCATTCATCCCAAGAACATCAACGACGCCGATGTAACCGTATCCGGGGTCGGGCCGTTCGTATATAAAGCGGCTGCTTATACCCCCGAGCCCACAGTAAGGCACACCACGCGGGGCACCGGCGGTACAACCCTTACCAAGGGCACCGAAATAACCTTCAGCTACGACACCGGCACCAATGTAAATGTCGGCAGCTCGCAAATCACGATTCAGGGCGTAAGCAATTACACGGGCACCAGGACGCTGTCTTTCAGTATAGTACAGGCAAGCGTAAAACTTACGACTAACAATATTGTTCTTACCTACGGCGACAGGCTGGACAACGCCAGAATCACCGGCACGGCCGTTAACGCCTCTTTCGAATCCGTAAATGTTGCGGGCAGCTGGAGCTTCGTCGGCAGCATTAACAACGACCCGCTTTGCTCGGACAGCGGAACTTATACGGTGAAGTATACCATTGCCGACACTCATAACTATATCCAGCCAGAAAACAAGACCATTACGGTTACCATCAACAAGCGGCAGCTTACCATACAAAATGTAACCGCCGTAACCAAGATTTACGACCGCTCGACCGAAATGCAGCTTACGGGCGGCACATTGGTAGGCGTCCAGTATTCGGATTCGCTGACGGTAAACCTCGGCGTTGCCCATGCTCCCACTGCCGATGTCGGCACGCATCAACTTTCGGTTAACATCGTGGTAACCGGCCCGAGAAGGGACAATTACGAATTCATACAGCCCCAGATTCAGGGCACGATAGAAAAGAAGGCGATAGAGGGCAATGTTACGGTAGCCGAAATACCCTTCCAATACTTTGCCGACAGGAATATCGAGCCCACACCCGAGGTATGGGATACGGCCTTGGGCCTCGCGCTTATTAAAGACGCCGAAATCGCCTACTCTTACAGCAACAACTACAGCGTTACCGACGCGGCGTTTGTTACCATAAACGGTATAAACAACTATAAAGGCACCATCGTTGTAACCTTCGAGATAAGAAAGGTTGGCGTGGCCATCAATCCCAATGACATAGTGCTTACCTACGGGCAATCGCTCTCGAACGCCACAATCACGGGCACGGCGCGCAACGCCTTCTACACCGATGTCGATGTGCTTGGCGTTTGGGAATTTGTTTCCGCCATCAATAACCAACCTATATGTGCCGACTCGGGCATATACACCGTAAGGTTCAAGCCCACCCTGGACGAATACTACTACTATCCCGAAGATACCACACTCACGCTTACCGTACTGCAAAAGCAGATTACGATTGTAGGCTCGTACGCGGTAGACAGGTATTATGACGGCACAACGATAGTCCAGCTCGCGGGCGGAAGCCTGGTAGGCCTCGTATATAGCGACCAGATCGGCATAGTGCATGGCACTGGCAACATCCCCAGCAAGGATGTCGGATACTATACCGTTACCGGCACCAACATTCAGCTTAGCGGCGAACGCGCGGTTAACTACATACTTACCCAGCCCGAAGGGCTTACGGTTACAATCTCACCCAAGATCCTCGACACCGCTTCCGACCTCACTTGGGAAGACCTGCATGTAACCTACGACGGTCAATATCAATATCCCAAGCCGTGGGTTGCCGACAGCATACAATCGCTTGTGGAAGGCACAGATTTCCGGTACGGCGACTATTCCAACAATCTGTTTGCCGGGGTGGCGAGCATCGCCATACACGGCATAGGCAACTACACCGGGTCCAACACAATAACCTTTACGGTAGACCAGAGAACCATAGAAATCCTTTATTCCAATTATGACCTTACCTTTAACGGGCAGCCGCAAACCGTTACCGCCAGCGCTTATAACCTTGTAACAAATGTGCTGTCGGTTGATATCGATGTCGTAAATCTTACGGTTACGGGCGACACCAACACAGCTGCCGGCAATTATACCATTACAGTAACCGCGCTTGACAATCCCAACTACAAGCTACCCGAGATAACCTGGTTTAACTACACCATCAAGCCAAAGGATATCGGCGAAGTCATGATAGCGGCGATGGATCCCGTTGTGTATACAGGCTCGGTAATCCGCAGGACGCCGGCGGTCACCGACCTGCATATAGGCGTAGACCTCATACAGAATGAGGACTTCGTGTACGGCTACGGCTCGGGCTCCGACAATATAAACGCCATAGACGGCCGCAACGATGAGGGCTTCGTGATTATCACGGGTATCGGCAACTACACCGGCACCAAGGAAGCCCGCTACGACATTCTGCCCAAGCCGCTTACCATCTCGGGCGCCAATCCCACGGCAACCGTAGAAGCTGTGCCCGCGCAAACCTATACCGGCAGACAGCTTACGCCCAAGCCCGCGGTAACCGACATCGCGAGAGCGGCAGGCCTTATAGAGAACTTCGACTTCGAGTACGGCTACGGCGAGAACACCAATGTGCTTAGCGGCAGCCTGATAGAAGGCACGATATACATCATAGGCCGCGGCAACTACTCGGGTACCGTACAGGTGTCCTTCGACATACGCCCGAAAACCATAACCCTTACGGCGGTACAGGTGGCGCAAATCGCCCCTGTCGAATACAACGGCTACAGGCATACACCCGAGCCCGCCATCACCGATATAGACAGAGAAGCAGGCCTTGTCAAGGGCACAGATTTTGCCTATACATACGGCACCAACATAGACTGCTCGTTGAGCGGCACAAACGAAGGAAGCATAACGATTACCGGTATGGGCAACTACACCGGCTCGATTACCGTGAACTTCGATATCACTCCCAAGCCCGTCACCGCCCTTATAGGCGACTACTACGCGGACGAAAACCTCATACGCTTCGTATACAACGGCAAGACCCGTGAGATAGTAGTTTCGCCCGTAGGCATCGTGCAAAGGGATATAGACAACAATACCGTGCCCGTCTTCACGGTGGATTATTTAAGCGGCAGGCCGCTTAATGTGCTTTCGGACAACAGGACTTATCCCGTAAGGATAACCTTAGACCGCACACGCTTCCCGAACTACGCCTTCCAGCAGATAGACACGGCCGTAAAGATAGAGCCCAAGCCCGTATCGATAGCCTTCGAAGGCTATGAAGATTTGGTATACGACGGCATACCCAAGCAAATTATCGCCCGCTTCGCGAACGAGGCCGATATCTGCACTAACGACGCAGGCATAAGGGATAATGTGTCGATACTCATCTCCAGATATCAATATATACCTTATATAGGCGAGCCCGAGGAGGTTGACGCGATAAGGAACGCCGGTACTTACAGCGTAAGCGTGGCGCTCTCCAGCATTAACTACATAATGTCCAGCGAAAGCGAGCTCTCCTTCTCGGTCGCACGCAGGGAACTCGTGGTAAAGGCCGAAGACAGAGGCAAGCTGTTCGGCGCCGAGGACAACATCGCCACTCACTTCACGCAGAGGGTCAACTCGGGCACTGCTGACGGCTTCATCAATGTAGTGCTTATCCGCGACAAGTCTTCCGATAATGTGTTGGATTACGAGTCCGTGGGATCCTACCCCTACATAGGCATAGAAGAGCAGAATAACTACATCTTCTCGCTCGCGCCCGATTCGGGTACCTTCAATATAACCAGGCGCTCGGTAAGCATCATACCTATCAAGCGCCAGAAGGTTTACGGCGAACCCGACCCGACCGACCTGTCGCAGGCGCTTAACACCGCTTACTACAACATAAGACTGGTGTTTGACTTCAAACGCGTGGAGGGCGAGAATGTGGGTGTATACGCCATAGACACGGCAGCGACCACGGTGTCCTACTTCAGGTACGAAAACGGCGCCTATATCGAGGATCCCTCGCTTGCGCAAAACTTCAATGTATCCTCCTTTAACGCGCAGGATTGGTTCACGATAACCAGAAGGCCAATCAATGTATATATGGGCGAGTTCGAGAAGGTTTACAGCCATCCCGACCCGGTATACACCTACGATGTAGACACCGAAAACCTCGCCGAATGGGATAAGGCTTACACCAAAGAAGAGCTCTTCCCCAACTTCACGGTAGTGCGCGAAAAGGGCGAGGATGTGCGCACGGCAGGCTATGCATTAACGCTCGACCTCGGAAACAACAACTACGAGGCGAGAATGACCGGCCCCGCCAGGCTGATTATAAGAAAGCTCGCCATTGCCGACGCCTTCGACCTCACCGAAATATTCAATGTGCAAACCACCAAGATTTATGACGGCACCATAAGGGCTACGGTAATTGCCAACCTGCCCGAACTCCTAAAGAAAACGGGCTTCGGCGTAACCGCTACCTTCAACAAGAAAGACGCGGGCAGCAACCTTACGATAACCCTTGTGTATAAGATTAACAGCGCCTCGATGATCAACTTCGAGATTCCCGGCGAAAGCACAATCGAGGGCTGCCAGATACTGCCGCGCCCGATAACCGTCTCCTTCAAGACGCCCTACGCCCAGATGGTGTACGGCAGCGAGCTTCCCGGATTCGAGTTTATCTACTCGGGCTTCGTAAACGGCGATAACGCCGAAAGCATCGGCATAGAGGGCGTAAGCGTAAATTACGGCTCGCTTTACCCCTTCTCCGATGTCGGTTTGTATCCCGTGACCCTGTACGGCAGGGCCGAATACGGCAACTACCGCCTCGATCTCTCGGCGACCGGCACCGTAGAGGTGACCCCCGCCCCCATCGAGATACGCGCGGGCAACCCCTATGTGCGCTCGGTAGACAGCATGCAAAGCAGGGAAGTCGGCGAGCTTATCCAAGGCGAACACTACTACTTCGTAGGCCTGTTTAACGACGACACCGTAAGCCTGTTGCCCGGCTACACCGCCATTCTTGACAGCGGCGCCCCCGGCACCACAAAGGCAAGGCTGTACGGCCTCGAGATAGACAATCCGAATTACCACCTCGTAAATACCACTCTTGCCATAGACGCCATAATCAAGCCGCTGCCCGTAATAAGGATAGACAGCGCCACCTTCGATTACGACGGCAAGCCCAAGAGCCTCGTGCCTTCGGTTAAGGTAGACAATGTGCCCATCTACGATTACAAAGTGGTATACAGCGGCATAGACTACAACAATCTCGAAACGCCTCCCACCAACGCCGGCACCTACACGGTAAGGGTAACGACGACCTCCGACGAGTACGCCGTAATAACCGCGACCGCTACACTTACCATTCGCAGGGTTTCGCCCACGATAACGATAACCGGCTCCTTCAACCAGGTATACGGCAACTTCAAGCCGCTTACCGCAGTAGCAAAGGGCCCCGGCGGGTTTGAGGAAGTGCTCCCGATCCAGTACCCCTTCGAGCTTGTAAACGGCAGGGCACCTGTTGGCGAGCACACCATAAAAGTCGGATTTGACGGCAACCAGAACTTCTTCCCGGTATCGGCCGAGCAAAATACCGTCACCCTTAAAGTAGAGCCCAAGGCGATATCGGTAACCTTCTCGGGCTACCGCGGTCTTGTGTACGACGGGCAAGCGCATCCCGTAGAAGTTGCCTTCCAGGGCGTGCTTGAGGGCGACACAGTCCTCCCGAGGCTAGACTACAACGGCTTGGTACCCGTAAACGCCGGCACCTATACCGCGACCGTCTACATCGACAACCCCAACTATAAGATCGTGGGCACCTCGCGCATCACTTACACGATAGCCAAGCGCGACCTCAAAGTGCATGTCAAGTCGGTTGCTTTCGTCGACAACAAGCCGCAATTCGAGCTTGACTTCGAGGGCTTTGCCGAAGGCGATACCCCGGATTGCCTGAAGGGTATGCCCTCCGCCCGCCTGCAAACGATGTATGACGGCGACAACACAGTCGTGCTGTACAGCGGCGTCGAGGATCCCAACTACAACATTGTTATCGAGAACGAGAAAAACGCTACGGCTGTAATCGTACGTCCGCCGCGCAAAGAGGCAAGCTCGAACGCGCTTACGATAGCTTTGGCTTCGGTCGGCGGAGCCTGCGTACTGATTGGCTCTATCGCCGCCATTAACGCCAAGAAGGCAAAGAAAGCCTCTTACAGAAGGGATAACCCTTATATGGCATAATAAAATAATTTATAGTTAATTATTAATACCTTATATATTGTTACCAAAGAGCCGCCTCCCGAGGGCGGCTTATATGGTAATTTTTGGTAAATAATAAAAATGCTGCAAAAATTTGGAACAATTTATGGTACTATAAAGTTATCCATAAGGGATAAAATTATGTAGAGCTGTTTATTTTTTTGTACAATTTAACTCTTTTTCTCCATTTTAATCGTGGTGGCAGCGTCAAAAAGAAAAAAGGCAGGCTTCCGCCGCAAATAACCGTTAAGGAAAATCTATGATAAAATAGCTAATGCCGCCAAATCCGGCGGCATTAGCTTTGTATGATGAAGGGCAGATTATTAGCCTAAGATTGCCTTTAAGTCTTCTTCGGGCGTTGTAATTGGCATAAGATTGAAGGTGTCCGAAAGGAACTTTGCCACATTGGGGGATACAAACGCCGGCATCGTCGGGCCCAGCCTGATGTTCTTTATGCCGAGATACAGCAGGGTTAGCAGCACGCATACCGCCTTTTGCTCGTACCAGCTAAGCACAAGGGAAAGGGGCAAATCGTTTACGCCGCACCCAAAAGCGCCGGCAAGGGCTATGGCTACCTTTATGGCACTGTAAGAGTCGTTGCATTGCCCCATATCCATTACGCGGGGAAGCCCTCCTATCGTGCCCAGATCGAGGTCGTTGAAGCGGTACTTGCCGCAGGCAAGGGTGAGAATGACGGTATCGGCGGGAGTGCTTTGGACAAATTGCGTATAGTAGTTGCGCCCGGGCTTTGCCCCGTCGCAGCCGCCCACAAGGAAGATATGCTTTATGGCCCCGCTCTTTACTGCATCTATCACTTTGTCGGCAACCGAAAGCACTGTGCCGTGCCCGAAGCCCGTTACTACCTGCTTGCCTCCGTTGATGCCCGTAAATTCGGTATCCTCGGGGTAGCCTTTAAGCTCCAGCGCCTTGTTTATTACAGGGGTAAAATCCTTGTCCTCGCCGATATGTACAAGCCCGGGGAAGGATACCACCTCGGTTGTAAACACCCTGTCGGCATAAGAAGGCCTTGGGGGCATCAGGCAGTTTGTGGTAAACAGTATGGGCGCGGGGATATCGGCAAATTCCTTTTGCTGATTCTGCCACGCCGTGCCGAAATTGCCCTTAAGATGGGGGTACTTCTTAAGCTCGGGATAGCCGTGGGCGGGAAGCATCTCGCCGTGGGTATATATGTTTATCCCTTTATCCTTTGTCTGCTCCAGAAGAAGCTTAAGGTCCCACAGGTCGTGCCCCGAGATTACGATAAATGGCCCTTTTTCTACTTTAAGGGGTACCGTAGTCGGAGTCGGGGTGCCGAAAGTGTCGGTATTGGCTTTATCAAGCAGCTCCATGCATTTCAGGTTTACCTCGCCCGTCTTTAGCACGATTGGCAGGAGCTTATCCATTGTATCCTCTTTTTCAAGCGCTATAAGAGCGTCAATAAAGTGGTTATAGACGGCGTCGCTCTCGTAGCCTGTCACCAGAGCGTGGTAGGCGTACGCCGCCATGCCCTTAAGCCCGAAGAGGATAAGGGCTTTAAGCGAGCGGATATCCTCGTCGGCCGTCCAGATTTTTGACATATCGAAAACATCGTCGGGGTTGCCGCCCAGCCTCTTTGTTTCGGCGTGGATGCGCGCGGTAAGGGCGTTAATAAAATCGTTGTCGAAGTTCACATTGGTGATTGTTGTAAACAACCCCTCCAGGAATAGCTTCTTTGTGCCGCGCCCGACATCCTTTGCTTCAATCGTCTTAGCCAAAGCGATAAGCGAGCCTAGAACCCTGTCCTGAAAGTGGGCGGTTTCGGCTTTTTTGCCGCATACCCCCGCCATTCCCGTACAGCCTTTAGAAAAGGCGGTTTGCTCGCACTGAAAACAAAACATTTGTCCCATATTTACCTCCTTAGTGTTTAATGGGTTTATTATAAATCTGTATTTTCGTCAGGAAAACATCACTATGAGAAGCATTTTGAACTTCTCTTTTGCGTAAACGGCGTGGGGCACCTTAGCGGGCATTATTATGCATTCGCCCTCCTTTACTATGTGCTCTTTGCCGCCTATGGTTATCCTGCCCTCGCCGTCTAAAGCCACTATCATGGCGTCGCCCGAGGACTCGTGGGTGGCTATCTCCTCGTCCTTGTCGAAAGCGAACAGGGTCAGGCTGTGGTGGGCGTTCTGCGAAAGCGTCTTGCTTACTATCTGCCCGGGCAGGTAGCTAACCTCGTCCTTTATGCTGAGCGGTGTTTCGTGTGGTATATTCTTTATCAGTTTCATAGCTGTTTACTCCTCTATGCTTATTACCGATACCGGGCAGGAATCCCTTGCCTCTTTTGCGGTATCCTCGTTGGCGGGCGTAACCTCGGCGTATGCCTCGGCGAGCCCGTCGTCGCCCATTCTGAATACTTCGGGGCAGATGTTCGCGCACAGCTCGCATCCTATGCAGCCGATCTTGTCTACAAATGCTTTCATAAATTTTGCCTCCCTTTTTAATTATTCTTCGAGTATTTTTCCGTCGGTGGTTATCGTCACTACCTGCCAGGGGATAAACTTGCCGCTGTTTATAAGAGCGTTTTTGGCGGCGAACTCTATGCCGCCGCAGCAGGGCACTTCCATGCGTACAACTGTTACGCTCTTTATGTCGTTATGCTTTATTATTTCCGTAAGCTTTGCGGTGTAGTCTCCCGCGTCCAGCTTGGGGCAGCCTATTATCGTGATCCTGTTCTTGATGAAATCGTTGTGGAAGTTGCCGTAGGCGTATGCCGCGCAGTCTGCCGCTATAAGCAGGTGGGCGCCGTTGAAGTACGGGGCGTTGACGGGCACAAGCTTGATCTGGACGGGCCATTGGCGAAGGCGGCTTGTTACGGGCGCGCCCTGGGTGTTGGGGGCGGGCTCTTCTTCCTTTCTTTCGAACCTTTTGAGGTTGGTGCCCGGGCAGCCGCAGGGCAGCGGCGCTTTGGGCTGCTCCTCTTTCTTGGCGAGGTTTGCCTTTACAGCCTCCTCGTTGAATTCGGCGGCCTCCCTTTCCTCAAAGCTGATGGCTCCCGTGGGGCATACGGGAAGGCAATTGCCCAGGCCGTCGCAGTAGTCGTCCCTTAAAAGCTTGGCCTTTCCGTCGACAAGCCCTATCGCTCCTTCGTGGCAGGCGTTTACGCAAAGCCCGCAGCCGTTGCATTTATCTTCATCTATTTTGATAACTTTTCTGATCATTTTTATCACCTCTTTGTTTGACTTTACGCATACATTGTACTATAATGAAAACCATAATTCCGTTGTTGTGCCAACAAAATAGAAAGAAATTATGAAACTTAACGAATTTTTATCCAGAACTCCGCTGTTCCGGGGGCTGACCCCCGAGGAAGTAGACACAATGCAAGCCTGCCTCTCTCCCCGCCTTAAAAAGTACGAAAGGGGCGAGATAATCTACCGCTACGGCGATTTTGTAACCTCTTTGGGGATCGTGCTAAGCGGCTCGGTTAATATAGAGCGCTGCGACGCGTGGGGAAACAACAGCATAATAGACCTCGTCGAGCCCGGCGAGATGTTTGCCGAGTCTTTTGCCTGCTTAAAATCCGAGCCTCTTACTATGGACGCGGTAGCCAACGAAAAAACCGAGGTTATCTTTTTTAATGTAAACAAGGTGCTGTACCTTTGCGCCAGCAGGTGTTCCTACCATAACAGGCTTATAGAAAACCTCACCCAAAGCTTAGCCCGAAAGAATGTCGCGCTGAACAATAAAATGCAATACATTACGCCCAAAACTATAAGGGCAAGGCTTATAGCATACTTTTCCAACGAGGCGCTCAGGCAAGGTAAGCTTACGATAGAAATACCCTTCAACCGCCAGCAGCTTGCCGACTACCTTTCGGTGGAGAGAAGCGCCCTCTCCAACGAGCTGTCCAAAATGCAAGCCGACGGGCTGATAGAGTATAATAAGAATGTATTTAAGATAAATATAGCGGGGATGGAGAAATAAACTATCAATAAAGATTAAATATTCGGGGCGGGTAAGTTTACTTCCTTGCCCCTATTTTTATATATCGGATAGCGGCGTAATCATATTCCGAAAGCGGCTTATAAAAGGCATCGTAGGTATGGGCGGCAACAAAAATTTCGCCGTTGATGTTGTCCACCACAACGGGGGTATGGTAGAACACCCCATTTTCGTTTCCTAGCTGAATTATATCCCCGGCTTCAAGCTCCTCTTTTGCGGCAAGCCTTCCGTAAGGCCCCGCCCCTTTATTGTTTATAAGGAAATTATAAAGGTATTGCACCCCGGCCCATGAAGGGGTGCGGTTACTCGAATTAATATAATACCACCCGAAAACGGGGGTATAGTTCATAACCTTACAGCCCGCGAATATGCATTGGGAGGCAAAATTGGTGCAATCTCCCCCCATGCCGTCAAAGTTAAGGTAAGCGGGGTTTCTGCCGTACGCCCATCTTCTCGCGTACTCGTACGCCGCCCGCCTGTCATAATAAATTTCGGAAGCCATATATTAATATATTCGGTAATAAAAAAAGAAGCCAGAAAATTTTCCGGCTTCTTTTTGTTTAGACATTATTGCGCTATTTTACCATTTGGGGCGGATGAAGCGCTTCTCGTATTCCTCGAGGTCGAGGCCCAAAGTGCCGCCCGGGTTCATGATGTTGTTGGGGTCGAAGTGGCGCTTGAGCGCTTTGAAGATCTCCATCTGGTTGGAGCCGATCTGGCCTTCCAGCCAGGGGCCGAACATCTTGCCTATGCCGTGGTGGTGGCTCATGGCGGCGCCCGACTTCTGGATATGGTCGAGTATGCCCCTGTGATAGCTAACAAAGTCGTCTATCTCGCTCATGCGGGCGATAAAAATGAAGTAAAGGTTGGCGCCCTGGGGGTAGCAGTGGGACATGTGCGTCATGCATACGGTGTTGGGGCGGGATTTGCAGAACTCGCGCACCGTCTTATGCACATGGGGCATATTGTCCCAGTTTACCGAGCACTCCAGGGTGTCGGTCATTATTCCGAAGTCCTGCATGGAGTCTCTGAGATACGGGTCTGTAAAACGCCCATGCTCCCACAGCTTGGTGACAACGCCCGTGAGGTTCATGGCGTTATACTTGCGGCAAACCTTTCTCAAATTCTTTACAAGGTTGCGGCAGAAGCCCCTTTCGCCGTCGGTAAACCCGAGCAGCAGGCACCTTTCCATGGGCTTATAACCGCGCATCATAAGCAGCTTGCCCAGGACGGGTATTTCGTCGACACCGTACTGCTGCATCATTATATCCGTTTCTTCGGGGTCGGAGAGGCGGAATACCGAGGGCATACCGAACTCGCCCTGCATTATTTCCCTTGCCGCCGCCTGCGCGTCCTCCCAGTTGTGGAACATATAGGAGAACCTGAAGTGGTTTTGGGGCATATAGCGGAAAATCCTTAGCGTGACATGGGTGAGTATGCCGTAAGCGCCCTCGCTGCCCATCATTATCTGGTTGATGTCGGGGCCTGTCGCCTTGGCGGGGTAGTCGTCGGTGACGATTTTGCCAATGGGGGTTACATACTCCTGCCCGAGCACGATGTGCTCTATCTTGCCGTAGTAGGTGCTGTTTTGGCCCGCGCCGCGGGTGACCGTCCAGCCGCCCACCGAGCTGTACTCGAAGGATTGGGGGAAGTGCCCGCAGGTGTAGCGCCTCTTGGCGCCGAATCTTTCGGGCGCCTCGTTAAGGATTTTCTCAAGCTGCGGCCCGCTCATGCCCGCCTGCACGGTGATTGTCTGGTTGATTTCGTTGAATTTTATAACCTTATTGAAGTTGGGGCGCATATCCAGCGAAATGCCGCCCTTCATGCACTCGACGCCGCGGGTAACCGAAGAGCCGCCGCCGTACACATAAACAGGTATGAGCTCCTTGTTGCAGAACTCGACTATTTGCTCTATCTCGGAGGCGTCGGAGGGGTAAAGCACGGCGTCGGGGATGTTCTCGACTATGTGTTTGCGAAGCCTCATAAGGTCATACATGGTCTTACCGTATGCCACCGAAAGGCGGGAATAGGCGTCGGTTTTTACATTCTCGGCGCCGACAATTTCCCTAAATTTTGCGATTTGCGCCTCGGTAAGCTTTATGGGCGCATCGAACTCGACGGGCTCATAGCCCATCTCCTTGGGGGCGCGGAAATCGTCGTCGGTCATATTGAACTTTTTCTTAAGCAATTTATACAGCTTTTCTTTGGGGACTTTGAAATAATCGGGGTCTCCCCACTTCAGAATGCTGCGGTAGCTTCCGTCGGGCGCCCTTGTTTCCTGCCACGGAGGGCGAAACCCTTTGTACGGTTTAGACATGATATTATCCTCCTTGTTGATACTTTTTTATCGAAAATAATGTGGGCTGAAGCCTCTTGTAAGACTTTTTGTAAACCTTATTGTAAAAGTCGCTGTATATCTTATGTGCCTTGGGGTCGGGGATAAATTTATCCGTCTCCCGCACCATATTCTTCATGGCCTCGTCGCAGTCCTTATAGACCCCCAGCCCGGCGAAGGCGCACATCGCCGCGCCGAGGCCGCTGGTTTCGTAGGTTTGCACCCTTACGACGGGACGCCCGAAAAGGTTGGCAGTCATCTGGCAGACCTCGTCGCTTTGCGAACCGCCTCCGGACACCATTATTTTTTGTATCTTTGTGCCCGATTTTTTCTCGAGCGAAAGCATGCCTTTATAAAGCTCGAAGTTTATGCCCTCTATTATCGCCCTGTAAACATGTATGGCGGTA
This sequence comes from Christensenella sp. UBA3944, assembly GCA_002385605.1. Taxonomy (GTDB): domain Bacteria; phylum Bacillota; class Clostridia; order Christensenellales; family DTU072; genus Firm-09. The sequence goes on along the minus strand of DGDU01000018.1, from coordinate 52,272 downwards.
TGGCTTTCGGAAAAGCCTACCATGGCGCCCTTGCCTTCGGGGCGGTTGAGGGCGGCGCCCCACAAAGGCACTACAAAGAGGCCCTCGCAGCAGGGCGGCACGGTATCCAGCTGTTTATCAAGCGTTTTCTCGTAGCAGGCGCAGGGGTCTTTGCCCAGGAACTCTTTTATAAACCATGTGAGCATCCAATACCCTCTGGGCACCATTATCTCGGGGTTGTATCTTCCCGGATACACGGCGGGATAGGCGGGCAGGAAGGTTATGGGCTCGACATACTTTGGCGTCGTTATCTGTATGGTAGCCCCCGTGCCGAAGCTGATGCTTGCCGTTTCGGGGCTTATAGCGCCTACGCCCAGGGTTTCGCAGCCCTTGTCCGACCCCGAAGCGATTAGGGGAAGCCCCTCTTTTATGCCCGACTCGCGGGATGCCTCGGCGGAGATTTTACCAAGCTCCGTGCCCGGCTCGACTATGTCGAATAGCTTTTCGGGCTCGATATCGAACACGGGATATTGGAAGTGGTTTTTGGGCATCCACTTTTTTGCCTTGTAATTGAAAGGTATATGCCCTATCATAGAGGCAACGCTGTCTTTTACATTGCCGCTTAACTTATAAATAAGATAGGTGGATAACTGCAGAAACTTTTCCGTCTTTTGCCATATCTCGGGCTCGTTTTCCTTTATCCAGTTGCTCTTGCAGTCCACCCTGTTTTTCTTTATGACATCGTCCATGCCGCTTATTTTGAAAAGCAGCCTCGACTTGAAGGGGAGCTTTTTTTCGCACTTTGCCTTGCGGCGGTCCATCCACAATATGCAGGGGCGCAGAGGTTTGATATCCTTGTCTACGCAGATGCCGACATCGCGCATTGTGGTAACCGTAACGCCTATTATGGTGTCCCAGATATCCGCGCATTGCTCTTTTAGCTTGTTTGTAGCCGCGCAAAGCTTTTCCCAATACAGCTCGGGGCGCTGCTCGCAATAGCCTTCCTCTGGCGAAAAGTAGGGCTCGAAGCACTCCTTAACCTTGCTAAGAAGGTTGCCCTTTTCGTCAAAGAGCATGGCTCTAAGGCTTTGGGTCCCGCAATCCAGGGACAGTACCGTTTTGCTCATAATCTTATCCCTCCTGATCCATATCAATTGTTATTATGATATCGACACCCGTATCGAGAACATTGCCGCAGATTACATCTCCCGCCTTGTACCTTTTGTCGGCAACAACCGTTTTGAGGTACGCCATTACAGCGGGTATTTTTTCCTTGGGGATTTCGCCGTTTGTGCGGACGGGAGCTACGGGGAAGTTCTCAAAGACCGTCCTTACCGTGGTGGTAAGGCTTCTTTTGGGGGCTGTGACTTCCTCTATGGCAAAGGTTATGCCCCTTTTGCACTTGTTTCCCGTGACTTTTACGCCTGCATCCGTCTTTTCGACCTCGAGAAGGCAGCTGTTGGGGCATACGATGCAAACAAGCCGCATATCACTTCACCTCCCTGCCCGAAAGAAAAAACTTGACTGTTTGGCCTTTCTTTGGCGAAAGCGGCACTTCCACCCTCTCCATTTCCGGCGGCTTCAGGTTTTGATACTTTTTGGAGAATACAACCTCGCCGTCCACAGTCACATCGAGGGTTGCCGCCTCTCGGGGCATAGCGGTGCGGAAATAAAAGACAGTTTCGGGCGCAAGCGAATCAAGGTCGAGCTTTTGCGGCACAAGGTACAAAAAGCCCTCCTGCTCTATATCGAGAAGTTCTCTGGGGGCTTTACTTCCCGCAGCCGCCCTTCCCGCCGTTTCGGCGGTTTCGGACACATAGTCGACCAGGTCGTGCACATGCAGGCAGTTGCCCACGCTGTATACGCCGTCCTCCAATGTCATCATATTCTGGTCCACAAAAGGCCCTCTCGTGCGGGGGTCTAAGGGGATATTCAGGCTTTCGGCAAGCTCGTTTTCGGGTATCAGCCCCACCGAAACGATGAGGGTATCGCAGGGTATTATCTCCTCGGTACCGTCTATGTACTCCATTTTGTCGTTAACAGAACAAACCTCAACCGCCTCAAGCCTGCCATGCCCGAACACCCTTTTAACTGTTTTGGAAAGGTGCAGGGGGATATCGAAGTCGTGCAAGCATTGCACGATGTTGCGGGTAAGCCCGCTGGGGGTGCTCTTTGCTTCGTACACGCCCAAAACCCTGGCGCCCTCGAGGGTAAGCCTTCTTGCCATAATAAGCCCTATGTCGCCGCTTCCGAGTATCACGCAGCGCTTGCCGGGAAGCACGCCCTGAAGGTTTACATAGTTTTGGGCAACCCCCGCCGTCATTACGCCCGCGGGGCGGGTGCCGTGAATGTTAACCTGCCTTGCCGTGCGCTCGCGGCAACCGTTGGCAAAGATGAGGTTTTCGGCTGTAATGGTTTCTATACCCCTCGAAGAAGTGGCGGTGATGGTGAAGATATCGCTCTTTTTTATGTCGATAACAAAGGTAAGCAGCCTTACTTCTATGCCGGGGTGCGCTTTTACCTTATCTATGAATCTTTGGGCGTACTCGCAGCCCGAAAGCTTTTCGCCGAAGCGTATAACCCCGAAGCCGTCGTGAATGCATTGCTTGAGTATGCCGCCAAGGCGGTTTTCTCTTTCTATTATGAGGGTCCCGGCGCCCTTATCTGCCGCGGCAAGCGCTGCCGCAAGCCCGGCGGGCCCCCCGCCTATAACGACTGCCTTATAGTCCGCCATAGTCCACCTCTTTGGTATACGCTACATTCAGCTCGCTTCCGGGCCCCTTCTTGCATACTTCCAAAAGGCTTTTGCCGCATTCCTCGGCGATCAGCCTGGTTATTATGGGCGAACAGAAGCCGCCCTGGCATCTGCCCATGCCTGCGCGCACCCTGCGCTTTATTGCGTCTATCGTTGTGGCGGGTATCGGCGCGCGGATGGCGTCCAGGATTTCGCCCTTTGACACTTCCTCGCAGCGGCAGATTATAATGCCGTAATCGGGGTTTTTCTTTATAAGGGCGTCACGCTCTTCGGGCGGGAGCTCCTTTACCCTTGTAATGCCCTTGCGGTATGGGTCAAAATTCTTTTTGGGCTCTACCTTGCGCCCTTCGGACAGAATCTGTACGCAAAAAGCGGTGATATCCTCGGCTATGGCGGGCGCCGCCGTGATCCCCGGGGACTGGATGCCCGCCGCCTGCACAAAATTCTTTACATACGGGCTCTTTTCTACTATAAATTCCTCTTCGTAGGTTGCCGCCCTCGTCCCCGCGAAATATGTAATTATATCGCTTCTTTTTAACTCGCTCGTAAGCCCCTGCTGCTTGTGCAAAACCTCGTTAAGGCTTTCACAGGTGGTCGAGTCGTCTTCTCTTTCGGGGGTTTCGATGGCGTTGGGGCCGACAAGGATGTTGCCGTCTATGGTGCGTACAATGCCGCCGCCCTTGGTGTGCTGCTTGCCCGTAGATGTCTTGAGGGCAAACCGCCCGAGAACAGAGTCGGTTATCCCCGCCGCTTTTTTGTCAAGAATGGCCTCGACGCCCTTGCGGGGGTGAATGGTAAAGTGCCTGTCCCCCGCTTTCTCGGCAATGACATCGGAGAAAATACCGGCGGCGTTTACCACCACTTTAGGGTAAATCCTTCCCCGGTTGGTGGTAACGGATACAATCCTGTCGCCCTCCCGCTCAATATCCAGGACGGCGGTGTTAAGGCAAACTTCGGCGCCGTTTTTTACGGCGCATTCCGCCAAAGCAACCGTCATAAGATACGGGCAGACTATGCCCGCGCCGGCGAAAAACATTCCCCCGTGCCTGAATTTAAGCCCGGGGACTTTGGCGTCCAATTCTTTTTGCTTTACATATCTTATGGGGATATCGTTTTTTCGCGCCCTCGCGACCACGAAGGGATAAACAAGTTTCTGCCAGGGGCTTGTAAAAAGAACATACTGCCCGACCTTGCTTATGGGCACATCCAGCTCTTTGCTGAGCGTATTGTAAAGCTTGTTGCCCCGCATATTGTATTTAACTTTAATGCTGTTTGGCTTGAGATCTATGCCAGCGTGTATCATCCCGTCGTTTCGGGAAGATTGCGCGACCGCAAGGTCGTACTCTTTTTCGCAAAGCATTACAGAAATATCGTATTTGGAAAGCTCTCTCGCTATCGCCGAGCCGACTATGCCACCGCCCACTATTAACACATCGGGGCGCCTGCCGTCGTACGCCAAATCGTTTACGGGCGGCACCCTCATGGGTTTGGGCGTAAAGCCCGTCAATTTGATGTCGTTTATAACCCCGCGGGAATTTTTTTTGTCTACGGCGAGCCTTCCGCACTCCAGGATATCCTCGTAGCTCGAAAGTTCTCCCGTAAGGCGCACCCCTCCAAGCATTTCGGATACGGTTATGTTTCCGAAGCCGTTTTTCTTAAGAATTTTTTGTATTTTTTTGATGTCTGGCATACTCACCCAAAGAAAACATAGCAGGCCGTAAACATTTGATGTTTTTATTTAATATGTACTTAGAATATAGCACTAATATACCTGTATGTCAATACCGATTCCCCCATATTGACAAGCGCCGATATATTAAGTATATTTAAATAGAATCACTAAGGATTTGATAAGGGGGCTTCGTGGAAAGCTATAGCTTTGGCTCTTTGCCGCCCGACGCCGAACAAAAGAATACCGTTTTCGGAGGCGCCCTCAATTACAGGATACCCGTTTTCGCTGCCGTGTCGATGATGGCCGGCATAGCCCTGTCGGCGGCACTTTATTTTAACGGCACCGCAAAAATTATATGCTATGCCCTGCTGGGCTTATTTCTTATCGTCGGCATAGCCCTCGCCGTTTTGAAAAAGCGCCTTTATCTTCCGGTTGCGCTTTTCCTTTTGTTAGGATTTTTTATCTACGACGCCCAATACTCGATATACGCGACGGGCACCTACGAAACCGAAAACGCCGTAATCACGGGGCGGGTGTCGAGGGTCGAGCGCGATTTTGAAGATTACCATGTTTACCTCATAAAAGATATAAGAATAGACGGAGCAACGGCAAAGGGCGGCGCCTACATATACACAAAAGAAACGCTTTTTGTGGGCACGGGGGTATCCTGCCTCGGCAAGCTGTATACCTTCGATTGGGACCCATACAACTATGTGTCCGTAAGCCACCGTAAAAACGGCGTAAAGCACATAATGTACGCCGACAGGGTTAACATTATCCCCGCCGAAAAGAAGAGCGGCATCTTTGAGAATATCCGGGAGAAAATAAAATTCGCCTACGAAACCAACTTAGGGCAGGAAGAGGCGGGCATCGCGCTCTCGCTTGTGTTGGGGGATAAATCTCTTCTTACCGAGAATACAAACGAATACTTTATGACAAGCGGGCTTCTGCACATCTTTTCGGTGTCGGGCCTGCATGTCGGCTTTCTCGCGGCGGTTATAAGCTTTATATGCAAAAAGACTAGGCTTGGCCGATACGCCGCCTTCGGCATAAGTCTGGCGGCAATGATAATATACGCATTTATAACAGGCTTCGCGCCCGGTATGGTAAGGGCAATAGTTATGACTGCCTCGTTTTACCTGGGTTTTTTGTTGTTCAGGCGCACCGACAAGCTCAATTCGCTTGCGCTCGCCGCCGTGATAGTTTTGCTAATCAACCCGATGTCCCTTTTCGAGATTGGCTTTCAGCTAAGCTTCACCGCCGTGCTAGGGATAATCTGCTATTACAGGCCGCTTAAGCGCGCCCTATCCTTCGGCAAAACCGCCCCCGCGAGATTTGTGACAAATTCTTTGGCGATGTCGCTTTCGGCAAACTCTATGCTTTTTGCCGTTTCGGCAAACGCCTTCAGCGTCTACGGGGTGTACTTCTGCCTTGCAAACCTTGTGGTAGTGCCCATAGTAAGCATACTGTACGCCCTGCTTATGTTCGCGACAATCACATATCTCGTTTTCCCGTCTTTGGGATTCCTTATTTCTGTGTTTAATTACCCGTTTATGGCGATTACCTGTATAACGCGGTTTATAGCCTCACTTCCCGGCGCCCTTGCCGGCACCTCGGGGCTCGGACTTTTGGCGTTTGTATATGTTCTCACTTTGTTTTTTATGAGCAGGTATGTAATGATCCCTCAAAAGATAAAGTACCGCGCCCTCATAGGTATCATAGGGTTCTCGCTGGTATACGCCATCGTGTTTTTGTAATAGGATTTTAATACAATATTCATGCGGCTTACAGCTTATATCCGCGTTGGGGTTGAAAATAATCGGTTTTAATATTATACTATAGGTATGAAAGCGGTAAGCCTCGGCAAAGACACATTGGAGGGCAGGGCATTCTTAGTAGAAGGCGACGATTTATTCTGGACGGAATACGCCCTCAGATTCTTTATTGGGCTGGTCCCGCCCGAATACGCCGAGCTAAATCTTAAGATAATAGACCAATTGAATTCGGTGGACGACATCGCCGACGCCACGCAGACATTCTCGATGTTTCCCGCCGACACCGTTGTGATAGTAAGGGACACTTCCTATAAGCCCTCAGAGAAAGAAAAGGCAAGGCTTCTCGAAATTGCCGGGGGGCTTGAAGAAGCCTATCTTATCGTTTGCGGCAAAAACCTCGTGTCCACACCCGCCCTGAAAAAAGCCTTTACGCAGATAGACGCCTCACGCATGAAGCCTAACGAGCTTCAGGCCATACTTCCGAGGCTCTTCCCCGACATAAAGATACACCCCGCCGCCGCGTACACTCTTATAAACTTCTGCGGCTCGGACATGGCGGCAATCTCAAACGAACTGATAAAGCTTAAAGCCTACAAAAACGGCGGTACGATAACCGAGTCCGACATAAAGCTTATGGTATCGGACAACGCCGAGAACGAAATATATGAGCTTACCAACGCTTTGGCGCTTCGCAACAACGCGAGGGCATACGAAATTCTGGACAGGTTCGTATCACGCAATGTGGCATACGCCTATATGCTGGCCGCCCTGTGCGGGCAATACCGCAGGATGCTCTACGCCGCCCTATCCCCTCTGTCGGACGCCGAGCTTTCGGCCGCTACGGGCGTCAACGAATACGCCGTAAAGAAGGCGCGCGAGGCGGCATCCAAATACACCAAGGCAAGGCTTAAAGATATTCTGGACACTTTAACCGCCGCCGAGTTCAACTTCAAAAGCGGCGTTATGAGCGAGGAAACCGCCTTCAAGACGGCGGTAAACAAGCTGCTAATAAATTAAAACATCATTGGGAGCATATTAAATGAAAAAACTGGATTCCGTAATCCGCAAACTCGAAAAGGCGCCTTCGGTAATATGGGTTATTCTGGTGGCGCTAAGCTGCATATTCCTTAATCTTTACGACCTGCTCACGACGGTAGACGAACTTATCGCGATGTTCGACGATATGCTTTCCGACATGGCTGTGGAGTTTACGGGCTTTATGAACAATCTCGAATGGATGTTCTATGTCGATGTCGCCATCATAGGGCTTATCGTGTTCGAGCTTATTCTCGCAATTGTATACAGGTATATGTACAACAGAGGCTTCGTAAGCGGCGATGCCGTCCACTTCAAGACGGCGGCAAGGGTCGCGTACATCCTCGCGAACATTATAATTGGCGCTTTCTCCTTTATCTCTTACGCCGCGCCCGATTTCTTCTACTACAACCAGTTTATTATAAGGATTATCGTTTATACGGCGTTCTTCCTTGCCGCGTATCTTGCCGTAAAGGAAAGCATAATTAACCCCAAACTTAAAGGCACGGCCCTGCAGAGAATAATAACCGTATATTTTGCGATAGAGGGCGCCCTTAACATTCTGAACTTTATAATAGCCCTGACAGCAGAGGAAAAAGACACGCACGCAATTATTGCACGGGGCATTGCTCTGGGGGTTATAGCCTTGCTTGCCGCGGGGATATACTTCCTTATCATAAAGCCTCTCATAAAACAGGAAAAAGAGTATGTCGAGATTATAATCCATCGCGACACGGACGATACCCCTCCCCCGCCCGACGAGGTTTTCAGAGGGTACGGGTTCTGATATCGGAGGCAAAAAATGCTAGATAGCTTTAAGATAGGCCACTATACCGACGAAGAAAACGGCACGGGCGCCACCGTCATACTGTGCGAAAAAGGCGCGGTGGGCGGCGTATCCGTGAGAGGCGCAGCCCCCGCGACGAGGGAAACCGACCTGTTGAGAAACGGCAAGCTGGTGCAGAAGGTAAACGCCGTAACCCTTTCGGGCGGTAGCGCCTTCGGGCTGGAGTGCGCTTCGGGCGTAATGGATTACCTTTTTGAGAAGGGCTTGGGCTACAACGCGGGCAAATTCAATGTGCCCATTGTCGTTGGCGCGTCCTTATACGACCTAGAATACAAAAACTTCGCCTACCCCTCCAAAAAGGACGGATACGAAGCGGCAAAAGCCGCCCGCACCGACAATTTTGAGGGTGGCTGCATAGGCGCGGGCACGGGCGCCACCGTAAGCAAAATGGCGGGTATGGAATCCGCGCGCAAAGCGGGGCTCGGTGTGCAGGCCTACAGCCTTAACGGGCTGGAAATCGCCGTTATCGTTGCCGTAAACGCCCTGGGCGACATAGTAAAGGACGGCAAGATAATACTTGGCGCCCAGGCCCCGGACGGCGGCTATCTCGATTCCTTAAAGGTGTTTTCGGCTGGAAGCCTGGAGCTGAAAAACCAGAACACAACCATAGGCTGCATAATAACAAACGCCCGCCTCACCAAGGAACAGGCCAACATCCTTGCCGACCTCGCCCACGACGGCTTTGCGCTATCGATAAGCCCCTCCCACACGATGTTCGACGGCGACGCCATGTTCTGCCTTGCTTCGGGCGAAAAGGATATAGAATTCAACCTGTTAACAGCCATAATCCCCCGCCTTACGGCAGAGGCGATCCGGGCGGCAGCCGGGCAAAACGATACGCCTTTTTTAGGAAAAAAAGTAAATAAATTGATGTTTGGCTTCTTTCAGAAAATGTGGAAGAAATAACCCGCGAAAACGCGGGTTTTTTATAGGTTTTGAGCTATTTTTATTGCGTAAATCGACTTTTTTCGCCCTATGAAAAAACTTTCGGTATTGACTTAAATTTAAGGAAGGGTTATAATTATCAAAGAAAAAATTTCCAAAAAGGAGTTTTGATATGAGAAAAGCATTTATCAGCCCCACAAAGTATGTTCAAGGCGAAGACGAGATTCTTAATCTTGGTTACTTTGTTAAAACTTTCGGCAAAAAAGCCCTGCTCATCGCCCACAAGGACGATGCTGCCCGCGTAAAAGCTAAACTGGACGCCACCGCTGCCAAGTTCAAAATCGAATTCGTATATGCCCCCTTCATGGGCGAGTGCTCCCGCGAAGCGGTTGCCGCCCTTAAGAAAATAGCCAAAGAAAGCCGCTGCAACTGCACAATCGGTTTGGGCGGCGGCAAAGCCATAGACACCGCCAAGTGCGTTGCCGAAGGCTCCAACCTCATAATCGTCCCCACCATCGCGGCGACCGACGCCCCCACCAGCCACTCGGCCGTTCTTTACACTCCCGACGGCGCTTTCGACGATTATGCCTACTTCAAGCAAAACCCCAGCGTAGTTTTGGTAGATACCACCGTTATCGCCAACGCTCCCGCCAGGTTCCTTGTTTCGGGTATGGGCGACGCCCTCTCCACCTACTTCGAAGCCCGCGCCAATGTGCAGTCCTTCGGCAAGGTTAACGCCGGGCTGCCCTGCGGTTACAGGGAAGGCTATGCCGCTCCCGCCAGAGGCACCAAGACTGCCTTCGCGCTTGCACAGCTTTGCTACCAGACCCTTCTCGAAGACGGCTACAAAGCCAAAGTCGCCTGCGAGAATAAGGTTATAACCCCCGCCCTCGAGAACATCATCGAGGCCAACATACTGCTTTCGGGCCTTGGCTTCGAGAGCGGCGGCCTTGCTGCGGCCCACGCCATCCACGACGGCCTCACCATCCTCGAGGAAACCCACCATAAATTCCACGGCGAGAAGGTTGCCTTCGGCACCATCTGCCAGCTCGTTCTCGAGAACGCCCCCATCGAGGAAATCGAGGAAGTTATCGAGTTCTGCCTCGAAGTCGGCCTGCCCGTATGCCTCGAGGATCTCGGCGTAAAGGATATCGGCGACAGGCTTATGGCCGTTGCCGAGAAGGCCTGCATACCCGAAGAGAGCGTACACGCCATGCCCTTCCCCGTAAAGCCCGCCGATGTCGCCGCCGCCATTATGGCCGCCGACAAGCTCGGTAAGCAATACAAAGAGTGCGGCTGCTGCTAATCCCGCATAAAAACCGATAGACATTTGCTTGGACGGGATAACCCCCGTCCAAGCTTTTTGAAAGGAGGATATAATGAAAAAAATAATCAATACCCCCGAATCGTTTGTGTATGATATGTGCCACGGTATCGCCGCGGCCCATCCCGAACTCGAGTTTGTAGAGCAATACAAAGTCGTCAAGAAGAGAGAAATAAACGAAGATAAAGTTACCCTTATATCGGGCGGCGGAAGCGGTCACGAGCCCGCGCACGCAGGCTTCGTAGGCAAGGGTATGCTGGACGCGGCCGTCTGCGGCGATGTCTTTGCCTCCCCCTCCCAGGTTCAGGTATACAACGCCATAAAGAGAACAAAGTCCAACAAGGGCACCCTTCTTATCGTAAAGAATTACAGCGGCGACTGCATGAACTTCAATAACGCGGCCTTCGACGCCAAAGAGGACGGCATCGAGGTAGACGCCGTTTATGTAAACGACGATATCGCCGTAAAAGACAGCCTTTACACCGTAGGAAGGCGCGGCGTCGCGGGTACCGTGCTTGTGCACAAGATTGCCGGCGCCGCGGCCGAAATGGGAAAATCCCTCGCCGAGGTTAAAGCCATAGCCAACAAGGTTATCGCCAATGTAAGAAGCTTCGGCTTCGCCCTCACCTCCTGCACCGTTCCCGCAAAGGGCACCCCGACCTTCGACATCGGCCCCGATGAGATGGAATTCGGCGTAGGCATCCACGGCGAACCCGGAAGGACCCGCGAGAAAATCCAATCCGCCGATGTGCTTTCCGCCCGCATAACCAAAGACCTCATAGACGACCTTGGCTTGAAAGCAGGCGAAGAGGTATGCCTCCTTATAAACGGCTTCGGCGGCACCCCCCTTCAGGAACTCTATGTCCTCAACAATTCGGTCACCAAAGACCTCAGGAAAGCCGGGCTTTCGATTTATAAGACCCTCGTAGGCAACTTCATGACCTCCATAGATATGGCGGGCGCCTCGATAACCGTCCTTAGGCTGGACGACGAACTCAAGGTTCACCTCGATTATCCCGTCGCCACCCCCGCCCTCACCTGGGGCGCAAGCATGACTCCCGAGGCCGCAGCGGCTCAGGAAGCCGTAGCCGCCCTGGCAAAGGCCCTCAACATCACCCCCGGCGCCATAGCCCCCAAAGCAGCGTGCAAAAAGCGCGCCGCCGCCCAGGAGGAAGCCATCGAGGCCGCCGTATACGAAGTAACCGGCGAGCCCGTAATCGGCGATGTCATTAACACCGCGGGTATGGTTAAGCTTTTGGACGCAATGAGCGAAATAATAATAAAGAACGAAGTGCACTTCTGCGAGATGGACAGCGTCGCGGGCGACGGCGACTTCGGCATGAGCATTGCCAAGGGTTTCCGTCAGCTTAAGGCCGACTGGGCTACCCGCAAGAAGGGCAACATCGGCGAATTCCTGCGCAGCTCCGCCGAAATCATCAAAGAGTACTGCGGCGGCGCTTCCGGACCCATCTGGGGCTCGGCGTTTATGGCAGCGGGCAAAGCCGCAGGCGAAGCCAAAGAAATAGGCACAGCCGAGCTTGCCGATATGTTCCAGGCAGCCGTAAAAGCCATACAGGCCACTGGCGAGCGCTCCTTCGGACGCGGCGCGGTCGTAGGTGACAAGACGCTAATCGACGCTTTGGTTCCCGCGGCGGACAGCCTCTCGGCTTCGGCGAAAGCGGGCGAAAAGCTTCCCGCCGCCACCAAGAAAGCCGCGGCAGCTGCCGTCGAAGGCGCCGAATCCACCAAGAAGATAGCCGCCAGAATGGGCAGAGCGGGCACGGTTGGCGACAGAAGCATAGGTCATCCCGACGCCGGCGCCTACGCTTTAGGCGTAATATTCACCGAACTTGCCAAATTGTTTGCCTAATTCGGCAAAACCTGTTAAAATTAAATAACGACTCGATGAGGCCAAACTCCAAAGAGTTTGGTCTTGCCTTTATTTGAGGGGATTATGAAAATCTGTGATTTGTTCAAGCAAAAGACGGTTTGCTCCTTCGAGATCTTCCCGCCAAAACCCACAACGCCGATACAAACGGTGTACGACACTCTCGAGGCGCTAAAGGACTTAAGCCCCGACTACATAAGCGTGACCTACGGCGCGGGCGGCTCGCAAAGCAAGCGCACGGTGGAGATAGCCAGCCTTATTAAAAACAAATACGGCGTCGAGCCTCTCGCCCACCTAACCGCCTTATATCAAACCGAAGAAGGAGTTCTGGAATTTGCCGGGGAGCTAAAGCAAAACGGTATCGAAAATGTGCTTGCCCTTCGCGGCGACAGAGCGCCCGACATGGAGCCGTCCGGAGTATTCAGATACGCCTCCGAGCTTGCCGCATTCCTCAAAAAGAATACCGACTTAAACATCGTAGGCGCGGGATACCCCGAGGGGCATTTCGAGTGCGAATCGCTTGAAAAGGACACCTACTACCTTGCCAGAAAGATAGAGGCGGGGGTCACCCACATAAACACCCAGCTTTTCTTCGATAATTCGGACTTTTATTCCTTTATAGAGAGAATTCGCAAGGCGGGCATAACGGTGCCGGTGCAGGCGGGTATAATGCCCATCGTAAAAAAGCAACAGATAGACCGCATAATAAGCCTTAGCGGGGCAAAGGTTCCCGCCCCTCTCGCCCGAATACTTGCAAAATACAGCGACAATCCCGACGCCCTCTACTCGGCGGGCATAGCCTACGCCACCGCCCAAATAGTAGACCTGCTTTCGCAGGGGGTGGACGGCATACACCTCTACATTATGAACAGGCCGGATGTCGCGAGAAAGCTTAAAGAAAACATATCGACATTGTTTTAGGGGAAATAATGGAATTTTTAGAATACCTTAAAGAAAATATCGTAATTTTAGACGGCGCGATGGGCACCGAGCTGCAAAAAAGAGGCTTGCTCAAGGAGGGCGTATGCCCCGAGCTTCTTTCGCTCACCCACGCCGAAGCCATAACCGATATCCACCGCTCTTATGTGGAGGCGGGAAGCGATGTGGTGTATACCAACACCTTCCAATGCAACAGCCATAAGCTGCCCGAAGGCATCCGGCCTGCAGAGGTTATAAAGGCGGCAATAAGTAACGCCAAAGCATCGGGAGCTAAGTTCGTGGCTTTGGACATAGGCCCCTGCGGCAGGCTTATCGAGCCAATGGGCGATATGAGCTTTGAGGAAGCCTACAACACCTTTGCCGAGCAGGTCAAGGCAGGCAAGGAGTACGGCGCCGACCTCGTAGTTTTTGAAACTTTCACAAGCCTTTACGAGCTAAAAGCCGCCCTGCTCGCGGCAAAAGAAAATTCCGATTTGCCCGTCATCTGCACAATGAGCTTCGAGGGCTTAAGAAGCGTAAACGGCACCCTCATTTCCTCGATGGCGCTAACCCTGGAAGGTTTGGGCGCCGATGCCATAGGATTCAACTGCTCGGTGGGGCCCAAAGAGATTATCCCCGCCGCAAAAGAACTTATAAAATGGACTAACCTTCCCGTTATCGTCAAGGTAAACGCCGGGCTTCCCAACGGCACAACCTACTGCCCCGCCGATTTTTCGGCGTATTACAAAGAGCTTATTGATATCGGGGTAAGCGTTATTGGCGGCTGCTGCGGCACCGACCCCGAATACATAAAAGAAATCCGTAAAATCGCCAAGGGCGGAAAACCCCTCTACCGCGAACGGGTTAAACCAAACGCCGTATGCGCCGAAAGCAAGACCGTTGTTTTGGACGGGCTTAAGCTTGTGGGCGAACGCATAAACCCTACGGGCAAAAAGCCCTTCAAAGAAGCACTTAAGGCGGGCGACTGGGCCTTTGCCGCGAGAGAGGCAGTCGCCCAAACCGAAAGCGGCGCCCACCTTCTGGATGTAAACTGCGGCCTGCCCGAGATAGACGAAAGCAAGGTTCTCCCTGCCCTTGTCAAAAGGGTACAAGCCGCCGTTTCGGCGCCCCTGATGCTCGATTCTTCCAACCCCGCGGCGCTTGAAAACGCCTTGAGAGTATATAACGGCATCCCCATCGTGAACTCTGTAAACGGCGACCCCGAAAGCATACAAAACATACTTCCGCTTGTAAAAAAATACGGCGCTTATGTAATTGCCCTTACGCTAGACCAAAACGGCATTCCCAAAACCGCCGAAGAGAGGATAGCCGTAGGCAACAAAATTATCTCGGCGTGCGAAAGCTTAGGTATAGGCAAAGAGCGGGTTATTATAGACGCCCTCACCCTCACCGCGGCAACGGGGGAATACAGCCCCAAGGACTGCCTCGACACGGTAAGGCACTTCTACGAGAGCGGTATTAAGACGGCTTTGGGTATCTCTAATGTTTCTTTCGGGCTGCCTAACCGAGATATCATAAACGCAACCTTCTTTGCCCAGGCCGCAGGCGCGGGGCTGACCCTTGCCATCGTAAACCCCTCCGCGCCGTACATCAAAGAGGTATACTCGGGCGCCTGCGCCCTTAACGGAAACCTCTCCGAAATCGGTTCGCTTAAGCTACAAAATATTTCTCAGCAGGTAATTTCTGTAGCCGAACGGCAACAGAATGCCCCTCAAACCTCGGATTCTGTATCAGGGCGGCAACAAAACGCCGATCCTAACGCCAAAACGACGCAAAGCTTCGGCTCTTTGGAATACTGCGTAACCAAAGGGCTAAAGGAGGACGCAAAAAGGGCAACCGAAAAGCTTCTGGAGTCTACGGACGCTTCCTCTGTTATAGATAACCACCTTATAAAGGCTTTGGACGAGGTGGGAAGGCTATATGAGAGCGGGAGCATATTCCTTCCAGAGCTTATTGCCTCGGCGGAAGCGGCAAAGGCGGCATTCGAGGTAATAAGAGAAGGCATGAGGAGCTCTCCCGTCGAATCCAAAGGAAAGATAGTGCTTGCCACCGTAAAGGGCGACATCCACGACATAGGCAAAAACATCGTGCGCGCCGTTCTGGAAAACTACGGCTACACTGTGTACGATTTGGGAAGGGATGTCCCGCCCGAGGCGGTTGTCGAAACCGCTATAAAGGAAAACGCCCCTCTTGTCGGGCTTTCCGCCCTTATGACCACCACGGCTGCCAATATGGAAAAAACAATAGCGCTCTTAAAGCAAGCTGGCTATGCGGGCAAAGTCATGGTCGGCGGCGCCGTAATAACCGAAGAGTACGCCAAAAAAATAGGCGCCGACTTTTACGCAAAAAACGCCAACGAATCGGCAAGCATCGCCAAAATGATTTTTAAGGCAAACGATTAGTTTATTGTAATACCATAAGCCCGTTAATTCGGGCAATAAAAAAAGCCCCTGTCGGGGCCTTTTTTATTAAATTATTATATTAGCGATAAACTTCGGGGTGGTTTTTGACCATTATCTTCATTGCTTCGTCGCAGATTTCCAGAGTTTCGTTTACGAGTTCTGGAGTGAGCGAGAGGTTTACGAAGTGGTTGTGGTGGTTGGTGAGGAATACTCCCCTCTTTACGCACTCGGCAATCCATTCCTGATGCAGGAGGAGGGAATCGTCGTCGCGTATTGCAAGGTAGAAGAGAGCGGGCTCGCCCGAAATCGCGAGATTTACGCCTCTATCTTTGGCTATCTTGGCAAGGCCGTCGGTGAGCATTGTGCCTATCTTGCGGAAGTAGGCGGGCGCGTCGTTGGCGATAAGCTTATTGATGTTGGCGATACCTGCCGCGAAGGGAACGGCGCTCATCCAATAGCTGCCCGTGTACATAATCGAGCTCGCGGCGCCTTTAAGGAACTCTTTGCCGCAGAGGGCGGATATATTGTAGCCGTTGGCTATAGCCTTGCAGAAGCAGATTAGGTCGGCCTCAAAGCCGTAGAAGTTGTCGGAGCCTTCGAGGCTAAGACGGAAACCGCAGCGGATGTCGTCGCAGATAAGCACGATGTTGTTCTCGGTGCAGAGCTTGCGGACTTCCTGCCAGTACCCGGGAGCGGGCAGAACATTATCTATGAAGTTGCCGTGCATATAGGGGGTGGAGATAAAGCAGGCTATTTCGTCCTTATTCTCGGCAATAACCTTCTTTAGCTGCTCGATATCGTTGAAGTCTACATACAGGCTATGCATGCAATCGGTGTCCAGCGTGCCGGGAGAATCGGGTTTTTGCGTCCAGGGTGCAACGCCGTGATAGTATCCGTTAACGAATATAATCTTTTTCTTGCCGGTATAGTAGCGGGCAATCATGATGGCGAAGGTGGTTACATCGCCGCCGTTCTTCGCGAAGAACGCCCAGTCCTTCTTAACAGTCTTTGTGAGAAGCTCGGCAAAGTCTACCATGATGTGGCTGGGGAGAGTGGTGCAATTGCCCTTCTTCATTTGTTCCATAGCCGCGGCGTCGACATCGGGGTCGCAGTAGCCAACTACATTGGGGCCGTAACCGCACATATAGTCTATGAACCTGTTGCCGTCTACATCCCACATAAGGGAGCCTTCGGCGCGGGACACGAAGAAGGGGAAGGCCGAGGTGGGTATCATGCAGCCTTCGGCAGGCCCGAGATGCCCGTACACGCCGCAAGGTATAACCTTGCCCGCCCTTTTCATAAGCTCTACATTGTTATTATAGGTATATGTCTTCATTGTCTTTCCCTCCTACATTCTTATGACAAATATTTGGGGACAAGGTTAAGGACCTTGTTGAGGTTGTCGAGCATAGGAATGTAGCCTTTCATTTCGAGTTGGCCCATGCTGATGCAGGACATTGCGTCGGCCTTGCCGTTAATAAGGTCACCGGCGGTTTGTATCGAATCGAAGGCCATAACGGCTCTCGGGTTAGCGGTCTTTTCGAACCTGCAGGTAAGCTTGCCGTCCTTTTTGGTGATGGTGGCGTATGCCGCGTCTTTTATTTCGAGGCTTATGTCGCCGTCGGGGATCCTCTTGCCCGCCAGCGCGCCGATTTCGTCCTCGTTGCCTATCTGGGCGATAGCCGCGCTCATGGCGTAGAAGGCTAGTAAGGTAGACAGCTTCTGGAGCTCGGGAGTGTCCGTCCCTTTGCCGCGCATGATATCCGCCATCCTGCCAGTAAGCACATTAAAGGGGCTTTCGGGCTTACCCATAAACGCCAGGGTCTTAAACAGCCCTTTTACGGGTATAGGCATCCCCTTGCCGTCCACCACATCGTTGAACTTATCGGCCGTGGGGCAGTAAAGTACGACATCCGAGCTTATGCTTTCGTCTGTCGGGATAACCTTAACGGCGCCGTCTTTGAAAATGACCTGTCCGTCGGGGCCGCCCTTTACCTTAAATCTTACAACGATGTTGTGCTCTTTGGCGATCTTCTTTGCTTCTTCGTCAAGCTCTACATATTTTTGCAGAACTCCCATCGCAGCAAAAAGGTTGACATAAGCCTTAACTCTTGCTGACATAAAACCCTCCTCCTTAACTATTTGTTTTTGTCATATATTTTGCTACTGTAATCGATTACAGTAGTGGGGTCGTTGGGATAAGTCGGGGCGGGCGCGTTGCCCTTCGGTATGCTCTGGAGGCCTCTGGCCTTAAGCGAATTCCTGTAAGCCTTGTTATACTTGCGGAAGAAGCCCTTGTGCTTGATGCCCATGATTATCATTATTACAAGAAGCACGGCGAAGAGGCTTACGGACACATAGGTTATGTAGCTCAACAATGTGCCGTCCACTTCTATATTGCCTATCTTGCCGTAAATCTTTTCGGAAGGCTCCCTTACCCTTATATTGCCCCTTGTGGCGAGAACATAGGTATCCAGCTTGTTGTCGGTGAAGTATACGCTCCTGCCGTCGCCGCTTATCGTGGTATCCCTGATGGGCGTCAGCGTGCCGTCGGACGACAGCCTGTACACCGAGAAGTAAATATAATCATAATACTCGTCGGGTATGGGCAGCGTTATTGTTACCGTACCCGTGTTCTGCTGCGATCCGTAGCCGCTTAAGGACAGCTTGTGTATGGACACGATGGCCTCGTCGCTTCCGACGGTTTCGAGAAGCACAAGCTGGGCATTGTTAAACAACTCTGTCGTCTTGGCGTAGGACATAACCTCGATGGCGACGCCGGCGGCAAGGTCTTTGCCGTCTATCGAGATGCCCGTGGACTCGTCCTGAAGCAGGAGAACCTCGCACTTTCTCTTGAGTTCGAGAAGTTTGGTATACAGCGTATCCTTAAACACGCTCTTTTGGTCGGTCGAGAGGCTTTCGTAGGCGTTGTAAACCCTCAGTATGGACTGATAATGGCTTCTCTGCACAACATTTGTGGCGGGCAGTTTGGCGACATCTTCCTGTACCGCCTCGACTGTCGCCATCAATGTCCTCAGTTTGGCGTATTCGGATTCGAGCTTAAGATAGTATGTGTCATATACGCCCGACCTTATCTCGTCCTGCAGCCATTGCGGATACCTGATGGTGTAGTCGTCGGTTATGAAGTAGTTGATGTACTTATACATCTCGGGGTAGTCGTCCTGAAGGTTGAAAGACTGCCTGCTGTTTACCGTAACAAGGAAAGCCCTGTAATCGTCCCTCATCTTTTCGAGGGTGGCGATTCTGTCCCACAGGCGGGCAATGTATGCCTCGAAGTATTCCTGCCTCGAGCTTTGCAGCCCGCTTCTCGCCTTAAGGAACGCGGCCTCGTAATTCAGGACCATATTCCTGTGCTCTTCGCTTAGCGTAACCGTGTTGACATTAAGCGGGAACACCGTCATATAGAACTTAAGCTCGGCTTTGTTGCCCGCCAGGTCCTCTATAATGATATGCACATAGCCGCCGTTTGTGGGATCTACGGTGTTGGGAGCTATAACCTGGCCGTTGGTGAGGGGGTAATCGTTGTACTTGGCGTACTTGAGGTTATCCTCCTCATACCGTATAACCTGGTCTATATAATAGGTTTCTATTCTCTCGGTGTTCTGCTCGATGTAGCCCGAAATGATGATGGGGGGCTGGGTGTCTATGCGGACTTCGAAGTTGCGGACATAAGTCCTGCCCGCGCCCGTCGTCGCCGTGAACACATACGAGCTTATGCTGTTTTCGGTAAGGGTATTGGTTTCCCACCTTTGCTTGACGCTGCCGTTGCGGCTGTACTCGTAGGTGACGCCCGAAGCGTTCTCCATGCTCTCGCGCACGAGCTCGGGGACATCCCTTATAATCATGACGCCGCTAGGCGAGTTGGTCCATTCGCCCGAGCCGATGTTTCTCTCGACGCCGTTTATGGTTACGCGGCCTCTGAGCGAGAACTCGGGCACCGTCTTGTCTATCTTGATGGTAAGCTGATGCCTGTATGTCTTTTTGGTAGCCGTAGAGGTCGCCACGATAAAGATATTCAGCTGCCCGTTTACATATCCGTTCCTGTCCTGGAATATGCTAAGGTCGTCCGTCGTGAAGTTGGTGCCGTTGCCCGGCAGCTTCTCGTGGTTGCCCTCGCCTACCGCAGTGCCTCCACGAATGACGAATTTCTGATATGTGTATGTCACGCCGCCGGGGTTAACCGCCGTCGGGGTGAGTATTATCTGTACGGCGTTGGGGTACCACTTGTTAAGCTCGTCGGCGTTGTCGGCGTCTATCGTGATATCGCGCCCCAGCAGGTCTGTCGAAAGCAGGGTAACCCTGAAGGCCGGTTCCGAGTCATCTATGCGCACTACGACGCTTGTATCTATGTCATAGACATTGCCGGCGAGGTTGGTAACCCTGAACTGCACGGTGCTGTTTATGTTGCCCGCCTTGATGACATCGGTACGGTTGATGTATTCGGCGGTGTTGGCGGTCTCTTCGCCTACAAAGGTAAGCTCGCGGGTGCTGTCGGAGTTATCGGGGCCCGCCGTAGGGTCAAATTTTTGCCATGCGCCGCCGGCCCCTATCTTGTACCAGAAGTATACGGGAGAATCCGAGTCGGGGGTGATGAGGACGGTGGCGATGTTGCTCCACGAGAACA
>DGDU01000018.1:0-31853 GCA_002385605.1 Christensenella sp. UBA3944 | reverse complement strand
GATCGAACTGGGCGCTAAGGGCTCCCGCGGGTTCGATATGCACGCTGAACTTGGCGGTCATTCTTATATTGAATGTTGTATTGTGAGCGAATACCCAGTACCAGCCCGAAGCAAGGCTTGTACTGGCGTCAACCAACCTGACCGAAGGATCGTTCTGGCTGGGGGCGATCCTGCTGTCGCTGTCGGTTTCGGCGTAATAGTAGCTTACAGCCGATTTCTTGGCGAACAAATCCCTTACGGCATTCCTGCTGGAAAGCAGGGCGGGCTCTATCTTAACGGAGGTGTTGCTGTAAAGATGGTAGACGCCGTTGGAGTCTATCATATAGTCGCCCGTCTGCTGATAGAAAGCGTTTAGCGGGTGCATGCCGTAAACGGTGCCCTCCGAAGTCTCTATGGGGTCTATCTTGTCTATCATAAAGATGCCGGCGTCGCACTCTTCGCTTGCCATGCCCGCGTCGCTTATCGCGCGGAACAAAATTCTGCCGTTGTAGGAATACCCGTAGCTTCTGCGCTCGACTTCCTCGGCAATCGAGGGGCTTATCGCCCTGTTAATGAAGCGCTCGAGGCCGCTGAAGGTATACACGCCGTTAACAACGGTGATATCCATCCAGTTGCTGTAGGTTTCGTCCTCAAGCTTAATCTGATACTTCTTTACGGTTACATCGTTGGGGGCGATTAGGGTGAACCTGATGTCGTCCTTTGTCCATCTTCCGGGCTGCTGGTCGGTTTCGGCCCTGATGCTGAAGGTGGCGCTGTCGTATTCTATGGTAAGGACAATGCCCATCTTGTTCTGGGTTACGCCGCTTGTGTTCTTGGCTTTGGAGTTGATGTTAAACACATAGGTTACCGTGCCCGTGGCGCCCCTCGCGAGCTCGAACAGGAAGGCCTGGTCGATATCGTCGGGGTTAGGTACTCTTACAAAGTCGTTTGCCGACGGGGGCACATTGTTTACCATTATCGCCCACTCGTAGGTAATATGGCTGCCGTGGGTGGTGTTGAATAAAATTCTTAAGGATTCCGCCGTCTTGTTTACCAGCCTGTAACGGTCAGTAGTGCCGGGCTCGAGAGCTATCTCGACGGGCAGCCCTTCGGCAAGGGTTTCGACGCTTATCCAGGGCAGGGGCATGCCGTTTTCGGTAATCTGCCCGAAAGCGGAGGTATCAATATTTACCTGGACATGAATATCGGTATAGATGCCGGCGCCGCTTACAAGCCTGAAGGAATAAAGCCCGGTCGCCGACACCGTCTGCGAGAAGAAGCCGTTCCTTAATTGTATAGCTTGCCCGAGCACGCTGCCGCCGCCAAGCAAGGGGTAGCAGGTGACGCCCGAGATGTTGGTTATGTCCTGGGTTTGGCCGATTATGCGGGCCTTGGGCGTGATTTGAATCTGAACAGAGGTCGAAGACCACTCGCCGGGGTAAAGTTCGAGCACCCCGCCGACCTTTTTGGAAACATCGCCCAAAGGTTTGGCGGCATCCAGCTTGAGCATCGGGGTGGCAAGAGCGGGCGAAGCCGCGCCGGCCTTGTTTATAACATAGAAGGATACGCTTTGGTTGTTTAGCGTCTGTTTTATGTAAACGATATATCTCTTTACGCCGTTTTCGCCCTGATAGCTTTCGTCAAGCTCGAAATCGGTTATGCGCGTCTGAATGGTTTCGTCGGAGGTGATAAAGGAATAAAACTCGAATTCGTCCTCTGTGCCGAGGAAGCTTTCGATATACAGATAGATGGGCACGCCCCTTTGGGCGGCGGCGTCTATCTCGGCTTCGTTGCGCCCTTCAAAAATTACCCAGCCTTGGCTGTTGGTGGATAGATAATCGAGGGGCGCCATGGCAAAGCTGAAGTTACTCTTAAGCACGCTTACCGTGAACTCCTCGGTGTCCGAGAAGCCCGCTTGCGTCCTCATGCGGAATATATATGTCCTGTTCTTGAAGGGCGGGGTGTTCTGGCCTATGGTGTAGCCCAGAGAATATGTGCCCATTATTTCGTTAATTTCGGTAAACTCGGAGGTTACTGTTTCGCCGTTCGCGTCGGTTTCCCTTGTGGCGTATTCTACCGTAATCCTCGGGAGGGGGTTGGAGCCCACGGGGGTTTCGGGGTTAAGGTTGGTTATCGTGAAGTTGATGGAGTCGGCCGCGTAGCCCACCCTGTAATTGACGCCGGGGGCGCTGCCCATGCTCCTTATGGGCGTGTTGGAGTTGTCCACAGCCACAACGCTTATTTCTGGCTCGACTTTGCTTATGTATGTGGCGTAGTTTACGCCGGGGTTGTACTCTCTGCCCGCGTCGTTTACGGCCTTAAAGCGAAGGTCGCGGGTGGTTTGCTCTACAACATAAATAAAGGTTCCGTCGGGCTGGGGGGCTATGGGCACCCAGGGATTGGTGCTGCCGTTCCTTACCATAAACACAAGGCCCGAAAGCCCTTCGTTGCCGGGCTTCCTGGTGAGGGTGTACTGCACATCGGAGTTTGCCCACTTGTTGGAGTCGTAGGGCTCGACGGGCATGGCGGGATCGGCGCGGTTAACCGTTGTGGCCGATACGATAAACTCGGGGACAACGGTGTCTATACGGACATAAAAACGCCCGCCGATGTACTTTGTCGTCGAGGTGTTGGCAATGTCGCATACATAAAACTCGACTTCGCCCATAAAGCTTTGGTTGAGAACGGCAACGCCGACATATTCGTTCTGGCCGGGCTCCAGTATGTGGGGAACATCGAAGGGGATGAGGGTTACGCCTTCGTCCAAAGAGTAGAAGAACATCGTATCCCTTTGGGTAGGATTGAGGCCTTTCGCCTTAAATATAATCTGAGTGTTTACCCATTGGGGGTTGGGGACATCGGTATTATAAACGGTCTCGACGCCTTCATGTATGTAATAAGCGGCAAGCCAGGAAATGCCGAAGTTTGTCGAGCTGTCGCTGCAGTCGAGCAGCACATCTATGAAGTTGGGGCGGACATAGTAGTAATTATAACCCATGCCGTCCGGGTCTTCTATGAGGGTGCGGAAATAAAAATAACCCGAGAACAAGCCCCTGAAGCCGCCGCCGACGATATCGCCGAGGTTTAGTTCGGCCTTCCACCAGTCGGCCGCGGGCTGAAGGGTTATCCAGCTTTGCTGCTCTATTTCGTCGACAGAAACAACCGATTCTTTCTGCACATATTGGAATTTGACAGTAGAGGTTTTAGATACGCCGGTGAGCTCGATGGTGATAACGGGGAAGCCCTGTGCTACGCGCGCGTAAGTACCCGGGACATAATCGCCTGTATGTATATCGAAAGAAAGAACATTGTATAAGTCGTGGGATTCGGAGATTCGCACTTCTGTGGCAGCCCGCGCGGCAAGCCCGTTTGGGATACTCGCGGCAACGACTATGGCAAGAATCGACAGCAAGAGTATTGCCAAAAGACTCGTTTTGCGGGATACGGCTTTAATATTCATCTTGTACCTCTCCAAAGGCAGAAATGGTGTGCATCACTATCATAGCACATTATATATATATATAACAAGATGTTTTCGAGAAATTTACTAATTATTAATTAACAATAAAATACAATTTTTGCCTTTTCCGCGCAATAATCCGCGGGGCGGCAAAAACGCGGGCGCCCGAAACAGCCCAAAATCTTACGAAAAAATTATTAACCAAATATAAAAAACGGGAAGCCCCGCGAGGCTTCCCGCGCAAATTATTCGTCGTCTTCGGAGTCCTCTTCCTCGTCCTCGAAGTCTTCTTCGTCCTCTTCGTCGGCTACATCGGCGAAGTCGTCAAGGTCTTCGTCCCCGAGCTCGTCGTCGATTATGATGTCGTCTTCGCCCTCGGTTTCTTCTTCCCAGGCCTCGTCCTCAACAAGGCTCTCTTCGTCGGTAAGCAGGACATCGTCCTCGTCCAGGCCCTCTTCGAGTACCTCTTCTTCTTTCTCCCAACCGGCCTCGTCCTTATCCTCTTCGGAAATAAGCGCCGCGCAGGCCTCGCAAATCGTCTCGCCCTCGCCAAGGTAATTGATATGGCACTTGGGGCAGAGCTCGGCCTCTTCGTCGTCGATGATTTCCTCGAAGGTTACACCCCTCATCTCGGCTTCGCAGATATCGCAATACTCCTTTTCTTCGGGGATGTAATTGACATCGCATCTCGGGCACTTTTTGTATTTCGGCATAGCTACTCCTTGTTGCAAAAGCGCAAGTATTATTTTGTGCTTTCGATTCGGCTATATTATATTGACTAACCACGCAAAAGTAAACTGTTTTGTGTAAAAAAATCTCAAAAAATTAGCTACGGGCTATTTCAAAAAACACGGGCGGAGTGTTTTGGCTTGAGTAATTTTTGTACAAATTAATTTTTTTTGTACAAAAATACTTGCGCATTGCAAAAGATTATGCTACAATGTGACTGCTTTTGTCGAATGACTATATTTTTTACCACGCTGTTGCTATAATTGCCCTAAATTGCCAGAATTTAATGATAAGGAGATAATTATGACAAAGACCTTTCTGCTTGCTTTACAAGAAAGCGCCAAACTGTGCAATGATCTCAACAAGCTGTGCAGCGTAGTTCCCTCCTTCGAGATCGTCGGCGTCGTCGAAAATTTCCCCGACGCCAAGCTTCTCCTCGAAAAGCTCCCCATCGACGCCCTTATTGTCGAAGTCCGGGAGCTTTCTGATTATTTTCTGCAGCAAATCGAATCCATTGCCCAAAGCTGCAAGAGCATCATCGCCGTCCTAACGCCCATACAAGACGACATAGCCATGGCTAAAATGCGCAAAAAAGGCTGTCACCTCATTTTCAGGGTCCCCTGCGACCTGGAGGATGTGGCGGAAGAGCTTTACCGCTCGATATCCCTCCGCAAAAAAAGCGCCATGCCTATGTCGGTACGCCTGCCTCAGGACAAGCCCCTGGACGAAAGGCTCGCGAACATCTTTATAGCTTCGGGCATACCGCCTCACATCAAAGGATACCAATTCCTTCGAGAAGCGGTCAAACTAGCGGTACATACCCCCTCGATGATAAACAACATCACCAAACAACTTTATCCCACCGTTGCCCGCTACTACGGGACTACCCCCAGCAAGGTAGAAAGGGCGATTCGCCATGCCATCGATGTCGCGTGGTCGAGAGGCAAAATAGATAACATAAACAATGTTTACGGCATAAAAGTGTTCGCCAAGGGCGAACGGCCCACCAACGGCGAACTTATTGCCCTCATAAGCGACAAGATAATTATAGAGGGCATCAACTGACCCGGGAATCTGGCAATCCCGCAGCGGCAGCGAAAACCATTCTATAACTCAGAAAATAATCCCCTAAACGAAAGAGGCCGGCAAGCTGAACTCACCGGCCTTTTTGTTATTCTCTTTACGGTTAACTGCCCGAGGTAAGAAGTGCTACTTCGTCCTCGGCGGTTATAAGGCCCACAAGCCTGCCCACGCGGCTGTCGGCATCGCGGTCTACCGCGGCAACAATATTTACAAAGTAGACATTGTCGAGGGCCTTTGTGTTGAAGAAATACACATTATTGCCAACGAGGTCGGGGGTAAGCCAGCTTGTGTTGTAACTCGCGTCAAACACAACCGAGCTGCTCTTTATGCTGTCCACATACCCGTTCTCGGTCTTTTCGAGGGCCGGAATCCTGTAAATGGTGTTACCCTGGAGGTAATAGACTACTACCTCGTTGTTATTCTCCCTGATGTCGAATACCTTAGCCTCGCCCGAGGTGCCGGGGATTACCGAAGTCCTTCCCCATTCGGAGGCGGCGCGCTTTATCATTTCTATGTTGCTGCCGTTGTTAACAAGGGCGGTGTCGTTGTCAAGGAACCAGAAGTTGGTGAAGGTTATTTTTTTGCTAAGCCTTACTTCGTTGGCGGGGTTGAAGGCAAGATTGTCCGCGAAATCGTAATAATAGGATCCCGCCGAGGTCTTATTGGTGCCCTGATCTGTCTTATTGTAAACAAGCCTTAGGTTGCCGCCCATGTAAACGGCGTCTACGAGAGTAAGCTGGAAGCCTGTGGGATAGTCGGCGGCAGCGCTGCCGTAAGTCGCGGCATCAGCCTCTATAACCTTAACGGGGCTTTCGCTTCCCGCGCGGTAGCACCACAGCACATTGTGGAAATCGTTCTGGTTTTCGGATGCTTTAAGATAGAACACGGCGTCGACAAACCCGTTGGCATTGGCGTCGTGTTTTGTAAACAGCTGGGAGGATATCTTCTCGTCCACCTTCTTCTCGGCAAACTTTTTGGAGCTTAAATCTATCTGATAAAGTTCGTAGTCGAGGACATAAAGGATATAACCCTTGGTGACCTTGTATACGGGGGTATAGCTCTTGAATTTCTTTATAACCTTGGTGTCGGTGCCGTCGACCTTGGTTCTCATGAGCCACATCTCGGAAACCTTGGGCTTGCCCTTGCTGTCTTTATCGATGGACGGCGTGGTGTAGTAAATGTAATCGTCCACGATATACAGCCCCGACTGAGCGTTTGTGTTGTAAACATTCTTGGGGACTATAATCTTGTTGGTTTCCAAGATCGGGTTGCCGTTTTGGTCAAGCTCGACTCTCGCGATGGCGCCCTTCTGCACCTTGCCGAAGGTGTTATCGGCTTCGTTCCCGGCGTACCCGTTTATATAATACAGGTATTTACCGTACCTCACGGCCAAACCGCCGTTGGAATAAACGGTATCGGACTTCTCCGTATCGATTGCCTTAGTCTTGTAGGATTCGTTGCAGCCCGCGAGTAAAGCCGCGGCGAGCAAAACACAAACAAATACCAGAATGATTTTTTTAACCATATTTACCCCATGTGTTTATATATAGCGTAACGATAATTATATATTATAATCGAGCGCTTTGCAATAGATTTATGTAACGGATTTGTATTTAGGGTTCCCTCAGGCGATAATCTCCTTTACAGAGGGCAGGACATGGGTGGGCTGTATGCCCGAGGACGCCAGCATTTCTGGTGTGGTCTCGCCCGAAAGCACCAGCAAAGACTGATACCCGTTGTTTATTCCAAAGAGGATATCCGTATACAGCCTGTCGCCCACCATTACGATTTTTTCCTTTTCGACATTTACTATGCTGTTTATAATTTCCGCCATCGGCGAATAGGGCTTGCCGCAGATTACGCTGGGGGCGCGCCCGCAGGAGCATTCAAGAAGCGCCATAAGCGCGCCGACATCGGGCATATCTCCTATGTCCGAGGGGCATACGATGTCGGGGTGGGTGGCCATAAACTCCCTGCCTTTTTCTAGCAAAATGTTGGCCTTCCATATCTTGTCGTATGTCAGGGTTGTGTCGAAGGCAAGCAGGACGATATCGGCGTCCTCCTTTACCTCTATGCCCGCAGCTTTTATTTCTGCGACGAAGGTGGGGGTACCTATGGGATAGACGCTCTTCCCTTTTCTGCGCGTGTTAAGGTATTGTATTGTAGCCATCGTCGAGGTAAGCACCTGCTCCTTGACGGCGGGATATCCGATTTTGTTGAGCTTCAGGACATATTCGGATTTATCCTTGCTGCTGTTGTTGGTAAGGAAAAACACCTTCTTGCCCATCGCCGTAAGCATTTTAAGCGTTTCGATGGCGCCGTCTATGGGCTGGTCGCCCAGATAAACCGTGCCGTCCAGGTCAAAAAGAAATACCTCTGCGTCAATCTTTAGTTCCATTCTCTATTGTTCTCCGTTATCAGGTAATCGATAAATCCCATTCGGCACAGCGAGGCAAGAAGCCCTCTGTCGTCTGCAACTTCTTCCAGCTCCAGGATGTCCCTAAACACCCTGTCGGGGTGGGCAGCCGATATGCGCTTTTTGCCGCTCTCCCAAAGGTATCTTCTCACATAGCCCGAGAGGGCCTCGTCGCCGCCCACAGCGGCCTTAAGCCCTTCCATAAATGCCGCCGAAAAGCGATAGCGCTCCTGCCCCCTTCCGGGCAGGGCACCCCTCAGGAAAGTTCTGTCTTTCCCTATAAAGATACCATTAAAATCATATTTTGTAAACCGTATAAAGGCGGCAAGGATTAAATAATTGGCAAACATTACCGAATCGGCCGATGGAGGGGCGCCCGCGCCGTAAAGGCTGATAAGGCTTGTGAGCCCTCCCCCTATCCTCTCTAGAAGCCCGCATATGTCGCGTACAAACCCCGCGCAGTATATGGGGTTAAGCGGGGCTTCAAGAAGCCTTACGATGCGCTTCGCAAGAGCGAATAAGGCGGAGCATTCCCTTCTCGCGCCTGCGGCGTCGAGGCAGGCGGCAAGCGAAGCCACTAGGGAAGCGTACGCCGAAGCCGAGGTCTGTCTGGTATGGTTATACGAATAAAATATAATTTCGGGTACTTGATACCCGATTTCGGTATCCCGTTTTCTTATAATCTTAGTAAAGCAACACCTGTCGATGATGTCGGTAATCAAAAACAGCCGCCTTCCCGCGGCCGCTTTGCGGGCGTTAAGAACGGCGTCATACCCTCCCGAACCCACTACAAGGCGTATATGCTCGCCGAAGGGCTGCCCCATCGAAACTGTGTTTCCCCGCTCGGCAAGCAGCCTGAAAAGTTCTTCGTCTGCCCTTCCGACATATCCCACAACGCCGTTTTTGTACTCGGCGGCAACCCTTTCCGCCAACGCCAAACGGGGGTTTTCGCAAAAAACCGTAGCCGTCATAAAAAGATTATAGCCCGCAAAAAGGTGTGCTTTGTGTCGGGATATGTCTTGTTTTGGCGTTTATGCTTGCCTTTATGTTTCGGGAATGTTAAGGGCCTTATCCCCTTTGTTCATCTTAATGTCGTACATCACCTTAAAGAAGTGGTGGAAGAACGCCACTATGGGCACTCCCAGCACGAGCCCCCAGAATCCGAGAAGCCCGCCGCCGACAACAACCGAGAAGAGCATCCAGAAACTCGAAAGCCCGACATATCTTCCGACAACCACCGGATAAGTTGTTAGCTGCTCTATCTGCTGCAGCACGATTATCACAATAATAAAGACGAGCGCCTTGGGCGGGCTTGCCGAAAAAATGAATATAAAGGAAATCGCCCCGCCTATATATCCGCCCAGCATGGGTATAAGGTTGCTTACCGCCATAATGATGGTCGCCAGGGCGGCGTAAGGTATTTTGAAGATTATAAAGGTTATAAAGCACATTACCCCGAAAATGAGCGCCTCCAGAAGCTGCCCCGCCAGAAAAAGCGAAAACTTCTCGGTAGCCATACCGAGGCTTGCCATGGCCTTTATCGTCTTTTCCTTGCCCCTGAAATAAAGAATAAGCTTCCTTACGCCCTCCACCAACCTTTCTTTTGAGGCTATAATGAGGATTCCCATAAACAGCCCGATAAGCACATCGGTAAAGCTCTTAAGCGTGCTTTTAAGGGCCTCCAGAGCTCTCGGAAGGGTATTCTCAAGCCTTTCGGTAAACTCTTGCAATATGTTCTCGAGGTTGTTGGTTATAAAGCCGGGAAGCCTGGTCCCGAAGAAGCTTTCCCAGCCGTTTTCCTGAAGCTTTGGAAGCCTGTCGAGTATGGATTGCACGCTGTTCATAACCTCGGGCACAATAAGAAAGCCCGCCAGGGCGGCAATCCCGAGAATAACGGTAAGCGTTATCGTCAGGGAAAGCGCCCTGCGGGCTTTTTTCAGTTTCGGCGAGGCAAGCAGGGTTTTTTCGAGCAGGGTTACGGGCGCGTTGAGCACAAGCGCGACCAAAATGCCTATAAATACGGGATATAGGGCTTTACCTATATATGCCCCTATCCTCACGGCATGCTCGAAATTCAGGAGGGCGAATAATACAAGTATTACCGCCGCTATCGTAAAGGCTCTTTTTACCATACGGTTAGTATGGCAAAAATAGCTTTGATTAGCCGCCTATTATGCCTCCCGTGCTAAGGACGATGTAGACCATTGCGCCCACTATTGCCACAGCAAGCAATGCTTTAAGAACCTTTGTTAGTACAGACATAACTCCTCCGTTACAGATTATACAGATTTCTCGCGTTGTTCGCGAAGTTATTGCGGTTGAACACCTCGTTGGATATAGCCACGGTTGTCTTGATAGCCACCACATTGGCCACAAACGAGTTGTTGTTGAAGTTGTAGGCTACCTGCGTACCGCCGATGTAAATGGCCTCGCTCTTGTTGTAGCTAAAGGTGTTCCTTTGCAGTTCCAGATCGCCTTCTCTCACCTGCAGCGCGCTGACATTGTTGTCCAGGATGCTGTCGCGCATGTTGATGGAGCCGCTCATCATAAGTATGCCCGAGGTGAAGCCGTGAATATATGTGTCGTTTACATAAATGGTGTTTTTGTATCCCATCGCTGCCTGAATGGCTACCGAATTGGTGAGGAAGTCGTTGCCAGGCCTCGAGAAGTACGCCCTGGAAACCGTAAGCGAGCCGGCAGCCGAGCCAAGCGACACAACCGCTGTCTTGGCCTTTGCCTGCAGCCTTACGATATCCAAACCGACGGTGCCTTTCAGTATGGTGATGCTGTCGAACACTACGGCGGGCACGCCTGTCTGGCTGTCGTAGGCGCCCACGATAAACAGGTTGACATTCTTATCGATTACGATGTTGCCGTAGTTGCCCGCGCTCAGGTACCATCTGTAAGGCGTGGGGCTGTTGTCCTCAAGCGCCTCGATATTTTCGAGAAGCTGCTGGGCGTTTGTGATAAGCACGGCCTCGCTGGGCGTCGCTATCTCGTATTCGCCGTCGTAGTAGTTTACTATCTCGTAGTTAGCTATGGCGTCGGCAGCCGGGCGCGCGGTGAGGGTTAAGGGGTATACGCCCTTTACCGAATACTTGGTGAGGTTTACGCCCGAGGGGTTGCCGTTTATACCAACCACGATATTGAGGGAGCCGAGTATCGCCGCTATCTCGGCGGGGTTGTCCTTAACTATGGGCATATCATCGTATAAACCGCCGGGTTCGGTTAGCGTGATGTTGGAATAGAAGGGCAGGAGATCCTCGAGGTACAGGCTTGTGACCTTGTTAATCCTGAAGTCCACCCTCTTCTTGGTGATGGTAAACTGCTTATCCCTGAGCTCGTCCACTATGGTTGAGGGGTCGGGGTTGCCGTTAGGCAACAGCAGGTTGGCGCTGCTGTAGTTTGCGCCGCCGTTAATCCTTACGGTTACCCTGTAGGTTCCGGCGTTGAGGACTTTGCTGCCCGCGGGCAGGTCTTCCCAGCCCATAAGCGTCCTTTGCTGGTAGATGTATACCGAGTTGGCAACTATCTCGTAAATGTCGCTGTATTGCTCTCTGTCGAGCTCCTGCGCCTGGGCGTCCCTTATTATTACGGGCACATTGACATACTGCCCGGCGTACACGAAGGAGTCAACAAGCGAGTAGTACACCGTCTTGCGTGTGATTCTTACGATAACCTCTATCGGCAGGTTGTCGGGGTTGTAGTAGAAGTTGGGCTGGCTGTTGTCTATGGTTATAACAAGCTTGTATTCGCCCACATTCTTTATGGCGCCCGTGTAGGGTACATACTGCCCGCTTTCGTCCAGGCGATAGCTGGTTTCCGCATACCTTAAGAGGTTGTTGCCTATGATATCCGAGCCGCCGCCCGTGTACACAAGCTGAGGCCTTTGCTCCCTGCCGTTATAGGTATAGGTTATGGTGCGGCGGATAATCCTGCCTCTCGAGTCGTATTCATAATGGGATTGAGCGCCGGGGCTGTCATCCATATAATAAATCTCGTTTTCGGCTATCTCATTTATCCTTATCCTGAAGGTAAAGACCATAAAGTCGTCCACATTATAGTCGTTAATGAGAATCCTTACATAGTATGTGCCCACATCCACGGGCTGGGTGCCGATCCACGGGCCGTTCTCGCTGAAGGCGTAGCCTATAATGTAGCTTACGGGCCCGTAGGAGCCGTCCTCTCTTAAGAAGTTGGCGACGGTAAGGTATTGCTCAAGCGAAAGCGGCGTTCCCGAGTACCTTCTTTCAAGCCAGTAGTTGTCGATGCGGATGTCGTCGGGATTAAGCTTTTGCTTTTGCACTCTCACGACAATGTTCATCGGGACATTGTTTTCAAGCTGGTTGCGGTAGTAGCCGGTGGCCACATAGTCGCCCGCCCTGTTTACATTGACTTTGCTGAAATCCCAGAACAAATCGTAGGCGTTGCCGCGGCTGTCGTAGGCCTTGGGCATTTGCGAGGCGTAAACCTTCTGCCCTAGCGGCACATTCATCACATAGGTTGTGACGGGCAGCCCGCTCTCGTTACGGAAGAACAGCTCTTCGGATATGTTGTTGTAGTTATACGATACTATCTGCTTTGTAAAGACAAGCGTAAGCTTCTGGCTGTCCTCGTCGTAGCCGTTGGCGTTGCCGCTCAGCCTGTCGCTGGTGCTGCGGAAGTAGTACTTGCAGTAGAAGGTCGCCGTCTGCGTATTTATGTCGTAGACAGTCCTTGTGTGGTCTATCTCGAGGTAGCCGCCGTCCTGCACGACAACGATTCTGGGCATAAGGAGGTATTCCTGCCCCGCGTTGTACTCGCCGAGCTGGTTGGCAGGCACCGAAATCAGGTCGTAGATGAAGCTTCCGTTGGAGTAGGCTATGCCGCCGCCCGTCGACGAAGTGGCGATTACATTATAGATGACGGGGTCTATGACGACTATGTTGAACATTATGTTGCCGTCGTCAATCTTGCCTAGCCTTCCTTTTATCTTGTCGGTGTAGACGCCCACCTTGGATGTGTCTATCTTGGCAAGCTCGAAGGGCGAGAAGCTTAGCGGCACTCTCGCGACCTCTATGGTTCCCGCGTTGTCGAACTTATAGTACAGATACTTGGGAAGCGACTCGCGGATATCCGAGCCCTTAAGCACATACAAGGTGCCGCCGTCTATGCCTATCACACCGCCGTTGGGGTAGCGCGGCACATCGATATATCTCGGCTTAATCCTGAACTTGATGCTCAGGGTGGCGCCGAACACCTTTATGGAAGCCCAGATATACAGCACATCGGGGTTGGTGCCGGAAAGGACATCCTCGCTGTTCAGGTCCTCGTCGTCGTAAATCCACTCGACATCGGTGTATGTCTTGGGATCGTACTCGAGGTCTTTGAAGTACACCTTAACTTCTGTCGGGAAGGCGGGGTTGTACGGGTCTATCTCGTACTGCTGCAGCGCGAGCTGGTATGTGGCGCCCTCCTCGTTGGTGTAGGTTTCGGAAACGCTTGTGTACGCAACCGACCTGTCCAGCACCTCAAGCGAGAGATAATATGTGGAATCCAGCTTGTTGTTCTCGCGCGGGATGGGCACGGTTATCGTCTGAGACGACGAGCCCGAAATTTGGTACTTGAAGGTATACGCGTCCAGCCTCAGGGTAAGGGGGGTGCCCTGCGTGCCCGACAGCTCTATGTCGCCCGACATCACCCAAGTGATGTCCTCGAAGAAGGTTTCGGCGCCGAGGTTCATAAGGCCTCTTTGCAGAATCGAGCCGGTCGGGTAGTTATAGTTATAGGTAACCTTGATGTTGGTAGGCAGCTTATATTTGCCCGTAGAGGAGTCGTAAAGGGCGTCCCTTATCGGGTCTATCTGGAAGTAAGAGGTGCGCACGCCGGACACGGGGTCTGTCGTAAGCAGCCTGTAATAGCCTTCCGAAATGCCCATCGTCGAATAGTACGGGTCTGTGGTGTAAATGTTTTTGGCAACACGGTTAAGGAAGTATACCCTTACCGTAAACGGCCACGACTCGTTGTTGATGTTTAGCGTCAGCGTGATATCATACTGTCCGCCCTCAAGCGAGGTATAGGTGTAGATGGAGGGATCCCACACCGCGGGCACATCCTTTATCTCTATTTCGTTATAGGTTATGGTGTTTCTGCTGTACGCCGTAACCTTGTTGGGAATCTGCGGATAGAGGGGATCTATTACGAACTCGACATAACCCGAGGAGGCCCTGCCGTAACCGAGATCGATTTCGTATATAATCATCTGGCCGAAGCTGTACTTGAAGCCTTCTACCGCCAGCCTGTTGCCGGGCGTGCCCTGATACTTGTACAGGTTGGTTATGTAGAAGATCCTTACGGCGCTCTCGTCGTAATTATCTATTTCGCCCCAGTCTATAACCGCCCTCTTCTGAGCGTCGGTTTCGGCGAAGTACATCGAGTAGCAGGTAACTATCTTGGTGCCGTTGCTTCCGCCGCTTGTGTTCCTCAACTCGAACAATATTTTGAATGCAACTGCGGCGCTGGACTTGATGTAGGGGTTAAACTCTATCGTCCACTCGTTTTCGCCCATCGGCGTTTCGTTGCCGTCCTTGTCTATATAGGCGACAATGCCTACATAAACCATGCGGCTGCCCGAAATCTTTATGGTCGCGCTTTCGCCTACCACATTGCCGTAAGTGAGGTTACCGTTAACAACCTTGTCGCTGAAGCCGTTTATAAAATCTATTTCCCTGTCCTCAATCTGCCAGCGTATCGACGGCACGACGGGGATGGCGATTTTATTATAATCGGCGTACATGGGGTTTGTTAGCGGTGTGAACATATCCTCGGTAACCGTGTTGGGGATATCCGAAGCCATACCCTGCAGCGTGCCTATATCGTCGAAGGAGAAGCCGTTGGGGTTGTCGCTGCCGTAAGGATTCTTAAGAGCCCTGTTTACGACTATTACATCGATTTGATAATACTGCGGGTCTACGCCGTAGTGCGAGAGGTCGGAGTAGAAGCTGTATACGCCGCCCTCATAGAAGCCGCTTAGCATAGCGGGGTTGAAGCGGGTGGCTGTCCCAACGGTCACGAAGGGCGCGTCCGCGGGAATGTTCCAAAGTATGTTAAGCTCGCTTATGTCGTTTGTCTTGAACTCGAATATCGCCCTGTCAGGAAGCGTGAAAGTTGCCTCGTTATACGGGTCGATGTAATACTTCGCGGTAAGCAGCCCGTCCACGCCCGGCCTGTTGGTGTAGTTTTGCACCATAACCAGCATATCGCCGTCCTCGTCCTCTTTGAGGGTGCGGTCGAGGAAGGTTATTACGAACTCGAAGTACTGCCCGAGGGTTACGGGGTTTCCGTCCCCATCGGTGGTTACAAGATAGTCTTTAAGCTTTGCCCTTACGGTAATCGGGTCGGTGGACGCGCCGTAATCCGAACCCATCTTATGCCCGTTGTAGCTGTATTGCAGGGCAGTCATATGGTGCCATACATTGTTCTTGTCCAGCACCTCGTATATGAGGTCTCCCGAAAGGAAGGTATGGCTTATTGTCGATATCGTCGAGGATGCCGAGAACTTGTAATACATCACGGCGTGCAGCTCGAGAGGCAGCCTGAAGAAATACTTCATCTCGCCGCCTTCGTTTGCCGAATACCTGTCCTGAGAGTCTAAGGCGTAGGGGTCTACCACTATGGAATAGCGGGTGGTTATCGTTTGCACGCCGGCGTCGCCCAGGTCTTTTTCCTCTGTTTCGTCTATACCGATGCTAAGCCTGGGATGCGACAGGGTGTATTGATACAGCGACGCGACCATTATCTTAAGCTCGATGGTTTGCACCTCGGTGAGGTTACCGTCCTCGTCGCAGATATCCACGGGATAGCCCGTACGGATTTCGGCGGTTGCTAGCAGCATCTCGCCTATGCCGCCCGAATTGATTTTCTCTCTCAGTTTGGCCGGCGAGAAGGTGCCGTCCGCCTCGGCGAATTCGGCCGCGGGTATCCATCTGTCTATCGTAAACCTTATGGAAAGCCCCTCTAAAGTATTAAATATGCTGCTTATATTGGGCACTATGATGTTGGGCAGCTTGCCCGGGTCGAAGGGATAAATAGAGTATGCGTCCCTTATGATAATCGTTCCGCCAACGCCCATCACACCCACGCTGTAATTGGGGTCGGAAGCGGTGGCCTGATAGTCGACTTTGCCTATATTCTTGGGCAGGAACTTAATTTCGTTATGGATATTTGTGCCGTCGGGCAGCGTCGTCATAAGCTTTATAGTGTTGCCTTTGGTCGAATGGAACAGAGCGTTGGGTATCACGGTAACCGCGCCCGCCGTACGCCTTAAGCTGTTCTCGTTATCGACAACCTTGCCCAGGTTGGGGTCTTTTTTGTATGCGATATAATCCTGACCGTCAAGCAGCCATTGCCCGACTGCGTAACGGATTACGCCGCTGTGGTAATAAGTTACCGATACCGTCGGCTCTACGGGATAGCCCACGAGCTTGTATTCGTTCTTGGCGTCGCCCGTCTGCTCGAGGGTTTCGACATTGGTTATTATCGTCGTCTGCACGGGCACATCGTAGTGGGCGTTTACGCGCACAACAAAGCTTTCCTCGCAGCTCGAGTTTTCGTTAAGCTTTTGTATATTGAAGTCCGCCGAGGTTATCTGCCCCTCGCTCATTCCCGAGAAGTTAAGAAGCCTTCTGTCGAAGTCAAGCGGAATGCCGAATACCGCCGTCACGCCGGGTATCTGCCTCGCGCCCGAGCTAGAACCTATTATGATATTGACGCTGTCTAACAGGTAGCTGAAGTATTCCGAGGGCAGGGCGTAGTTACGCTCGGCGCCTTTAAGCGCGTAGGGCTTTCTGAGGTCTACGGTTATTATCTTGTTTATATGGTCGACACTTATCGAAAGCACATCGTAGCGGCTGGGATCGGCTAGGATATCGCCATTAGTTATCTCCGCCGCCGTGCGGGTGTAGTACGGGTCGAGGTTGGCGAAGTTGATGTCGCCGAACTCCTGGGCGTCAATCTTATAAACGAAGGCTATGCTTTGCTCTATGTTGGTGCCCTGGAAGATGCTGCCCCTTAGCTCTATGTACCCGCCGGGCATCGTGCTGCTTCCGAGGGGCGACTTGAGGGCGTTAATGACATCCAGCACCGAAGTGCCGTTCCAGGTTACCGACATTCCGGGTTTGGATACCACATTCCCGCTTCCGTCGGTAAAGTTCAAGGTAAGCGTATCTATGCCGCCCTGCAGCATATTAAGGAGCGTAAGGCTGTTTGCGGCGTAGGTGTCTATGGACACATACCTTCTGCCCGTGCCGTCGGCAAGGCAGCCCTGCCCGACATCGAGGCCGTTGGCGGTATAGTTGCCCTCGTCGTTAATATTGAGTATCATGCTCTCCACCCTTACTTTAAGGGTTACCGTCTGGGCGAGTATACCCGCCGAGGCATCCTTTTCTATAAAGGTGTAAATAGTGAAGTCGCCGCCCCTGTACGGGAACCTGTAGGCCGGGCTGATATCCGTGAGCCCGCCGCCCTCGGCCTGCATATACCAGACAATGTTGGTAAAGGTCTGGTTTACGCCCGTCTGCGTGTACTTTACGGCAATAATGTTGGGCAGGATATAGTTGTCGTAGGGGTTGATGTTAAGGATATATACTCCGTTTTCCTGCTCGGTAATTATGGGGCTTCCCGGCTTGTTGGGGTCGGGGATATCGAGTTTATACGGCGCCCTTATGTTATGTATGGCGATCGTGGCAATCTGCTGCGCCGCTTCGGGGCCTATCCTTCCTTCGGCCTTTACATAGACTTCATCCGCCGAGGGATAGCGCAGGTTGCCGTTTCTGTCTATCAGGCTGCTTTCCAGCCAGGTTACGGGGTAGCGCCTTAGCATCCTCACGCCGGCGTACTGTACGGGTATGTACACATAGGCGGGAAGCCTGGATTCGGTAGCGGGGGCGATGGGGTTGTAGGTATAGCGCCCATAATCCTCTTCCCTGTCGCTCACGACGGGGGAGAAGGCAAAAGCTATCTTGTTAATCTTTATGTCGCCCATGACGGGAGAGTTGTTGAGGTCCCTGTCCGTTTCGCTTCTTATGGACTCGGCGAGCAGGTCAAGCCTTCTCGAGGGGCAGTTAACCACGAGGCTTATCTTTTGCTCGAACCTCTTTTGCTGGCTTTCTTCGGCGGCGAACAGGCCCTTATTAATGTTAGTCGTACCGCCGAGCAGGGGCGCGTTGGTGCCGTCAATGTTGATGTTGTCGGCTATAAAGCTCCATTGCAGGCTAAGCGGGAACTCGCCGTCGCACTCGTCGTTAATCTCTACGCCGAGGTTAGAGCCTATTACGCGGTAGTTGCCCGTCTGGAAGTAAATGCGAACCTCGAGGCGGTTATCCGTCGTGGCGGGCATATTGTAGCTTTCGGGAAGCAGGGCGTCCACGGTGTAATTGCCGTTAGGTTCCTCAATAAGCCCGTGGTCGGGGTCTTTAACGAATACTTTGATGTAGTCGAACACCCTAGCCTTTACGGTTATCTGAATGGCAATCTTAAGCGAATAATAATCGGCAACGGCGTAATAAATTCCGCCGCGGTAGCTTATGGCGTTCTCGTCGAAGCCCCAGCTGAAGTTATAGTATCTCGGGTCGTCCAGCACATTGATTCTGGTGTTGTCCAGATTCTCGCCGAGCGGCCTGAAGTACAGGTAAAGCGCCGTCCTGGGGTCTACGGGGTTGTAGGCGGGATTGGCCATCTTCTTAAGCAGGTAATCATACGGGTCTATTGTGACGGTAGCCACGATGGGCACATTCTCGTAATGGGTGTATGTCTGGCCGTTTACATCCTTAAGCTCGAGGGGGACTATAACCCTGCCGAGAACCTCTATGGGAAGCAGGAATTCCCTCTGCGCAATGCTGCCCTTGCCTATTATTATGGTGTAATTTCTTAAGGCGAGGCCTTGCAGGGCGGCACCGATGGTTTTGTCGCTGTAGGGGAAGCCCACTATCTCGAAGGCAAGCTCGCCGAAGGTGCCGTCGTCGTAAAGCACGCTTATCTTCTTTGGTATGGGGGTTTCTTCTATGGGGTTTATCGAAAGCTTGGAAATCGCAAGCTCGCTTATAACCTTTGTGCCGTTTACGGTGTCGGTAAGAAGCATCATATAGCTTACGGTTTCGCCGAAGAGCTTTGCCTCGGGGTAGTAGTCGTACTTGTTGCTTACGAGCTTTGCCGAATCGCCGCGGAAAGAAAGCTTAAAGTTAATAACCTTGCTTCCGAAGGTGACATTTACATTGTCGTGCCAGTTGGCCTCATAAATACTTGTGTAGGTAACATTGGGAAGCTGGGCTATTACCGGGGTGAAATAAGCGTTCTCGTCGAACCCGGCGCCGAAGAAATCCTGCGGGGCAGAATAGCTTCCGCCGCTTAAGAACCTGATCTTTGCCGTCATATCGGCAATTAGCGACCTAAGGCCGATAAGCTCATAAATGGGGTCGTATGTTACGCCGCCTTTTTCGTTGGGGGCAAGCCTGAAGGTAACATCTTCCTCGCCGAAGGTTACGCTTCCGCCCGCCGACAGCATATTGAGGATATTCATCACGCCGTCCACGGTAAAGACATTGTCTTCGCCCAGAAGCTCGTTAAAAGCGTCAACGAGGGCCTGAAGCGGCATGGTGTATCTGATGCCCTCGGGGTCGATTATGTAGTTGGTGCAGTACACATCGCCCGCGCGTACGCCGTCCTCAAGGGTGGCGCTGACGATGGTATACAGCTCGATAACGGTTACATATTCCTCTATCGGCAGGCCCTTGCTGCCCTTCTTGAGCAGGGCTTTTACATAAGTTTGCTCGCCAACAGTCCAGATTCTGGCGTCAAGGGTCAGTATGTCGTTTATGGCCATCGAGAAGGGGGTGTTGGCTCCCGTCACATCGCCAATGAAGGCGCCCATAAACCTGGACATGTCCTCGGGGGTCGCGCCCTGCTTGGTGATGCTTCCGCTAAGCTCAAGCACGACGGCCTCGGGCTCTCTTATGGTATAGTACTTGTCTTTATTGACAAAGTATTCGAGGGGGAAGTCGATATCGATGCCGTCCTCGGGTATCTCCTCGGCGTAAAGCGATATCTTGAATATAATCTGCGAGCCGTTAAAGAGGCTTATACCGAGCTCGTCCGTCACGGTGTCGAAGTAAACCTTAAACATTATGTCGTTTAGGACGCCCGTCCCCACAACGCTCTCAATTATAGTTTCGCTTACGCCCAGCTTTTCGGCTATCCACTCGACAAGGGTCGCCGAGTCGTCGCCAATAAGCCTTGCGATAAGTTCGTCGTTTATCGTAAACACTATTTTTGAGCCGTCCGAGCTTATAAACGACAATAGGGACGACAGCCTGTCCCTGTTAAGAAGGTCGAAAATCGAGGTGTTATCTATGTCGGCGCCGAGAATCAAAGACATAAAGAACTCCGAAAGCATACCCATTTCGGACGAAAGGTTAAGCTCGGTAAACTTAAACGCCAGCCTGTCTGTCTTAGAGGGGCCTCCCGGCACATTGAGAAGCTGCCACAGCGCGATACCGTCGCCGAGGTAAAGGTCCCTCAGGCCTTCCAGGTCTATGTAAGTGGTGCCGTCCTCGTAGCACACAAGGGCGATATTTTTGTTGATATGATAGTTGCCGCCCTCGAGGTTTTCGGTCTTATTCCTTATATCAATATATAATAGGTTATGGGTGTTGTCCGTCGAGGAGATGTCGGCCTTTATTTCTACCGCAAGGGGGTTGTCCTCGCCGATATCCAGCGAGGGTATATACATCGTGCCCTTGTAGTGCGCCTGCCCTAACTTGAACGACTTGTACTCGTTAAGCAGCTTCTTATTGCCGGGCGAGTTGAGGTCATCCACCAGATAGTTGGGGTCTTCGTTCTTTTTAAGCTCTATCCTCGCGGCCTTTTCGTCGGCGGAATAGTAGAGGTTAAACCTGTAGATACCGATATTGTCCGCCTGTTTGCCGCTTATTTTGATGTCAATAGACGCCGCCTTTTCGCTCTCGTTTATAACGCTTAGCTCGTCGAGGTTTATAACGCCTATTTCGACATTCTTCAGCATGCTGAGCTCGAACCCGAGCAAATACTGCGAGAGGGCGTCGAAGCTTTCGCCTATAAGCGAAGAGTAATCCTTTATAAGGCCGTTAATAAACTCCCTGAGGTTTATGGTAGTGGTCTGCCCTTCCTCGGTGACGATGGGTAATACCGCCACATTGAGGTTGACATCCTTAAACATTATGCTTTGCCTTTCGTTGTAAGTGATTACGCTCATGTTGCGCGTAATCGGCACGCCGCTTGTGATAAGGTTGGCGAAGTCCTCCGAGAAGAAGTAATCGCCGGCGTCCAGCCCCTTCATTGCCCTGTAGAAGGTATCAAATTCGGGCGTGTTGCCAAAGCCGTTAATCTTATATTTCCTGCCTGCCACCTCGTAATAGAGGGTGCCTTCCTTGTAATAAACAAACAGTTCGTTTTTCTCAAACTCGTAATTGAATATCCTGAACAGTATCTCGCTGTCGCGGTCCCTTGTGAGGTTGTAGTTGGCCTCGTAATAGAACATCATGTTTACGGCATCGACAAGCATGTCGTACTTGGACACGACATGCCTTACGCCGTCCGTTTGTTCCTGCAGGCTGTTGCCGGCGTTGCGAAGGCCCCTGGTAATCTTTTCGTTAATCTCCTGCCTGTCCCAGATTTTGGGCTGATCGGAATCCGATGGAGGGTTGGGATTATTCTTTACGCCGTCTTTGTTGCATGCAAAAAGCGTCAACGCCAACGCGAAAATCAAGAGCAATATAACTAGATACTTAAATTTCTTCATACGACCTCCAAGAGCCGGTTTTGGTAAGCTACACGGTTACTGTCAGCTTGACTACATTGCTTCTGTATGTCCTGCCGCCTACCGTTACATATTGCGAGTATACAGTTTTGGTTTCGGTTATGTTTCTTAGTTGTTCAAGCGATTCTTCCCATATGATTGCGGTGTACTCGTAAGTAGCCGCCGCGTCGGTCGGGAACATCATGGCCGCTTTCAGGTTCAAAGCCTCCATTATAGTGCTGTAGCTGCTGCCGTAGGGGTTGGCCTGCCCAGCGTATGTATTGGCATCGTATACCCTCTTTACCCTGGCGGTATGCGCGGCGGGCAGGCCCGAGCCGTCCACCATAATATCCGCCTGCGATATAGTAAGCCCGGTTTCGGCGGACATATCGAGGAACACAAGCCTTATATTGAAGCTTTGGGTATAAGTGTATGTCCTTCCCAGGACTTCGTCCTCATACTCTACCGTTACAGTGAAGTTATCCATTATTCCGCCCGCGACATAGGGGTTTATTATGGTAGTATTTGCGAGCAGGTTAAGGTCGAATATTACCCTCACGGCGCCGAAGCTCTTATCGGGCAGGGTCGCCTTTATGCCCTTTGCAGTACCCTCGACATAATAAGTGTTGCCCGCGATCTGCGTCATTCCCCAGGTAAGTTCGAAGGGGTTAAGCACATATACGGCCTCGCCCTCCTCGCCCATGCCGAAGCCCATATCAAGGTGGGTGACATAG
This sequence comes from Christensenella sp. UBA3944, assembly GCA_002385605.1. GTDB lineage: Bacteria > Bacillota > Clostridia > Christensenellales > DTU072 > Firm-09. The sequence goes on along the minus strand of DGDU01000018.1, from coordinate 9,645 downwards.
GGCTCGACAATCACCATCCTTACGAAGTTGGTGGCGTAGATGCGGTTGTTTACCGTCACATAAGTCGAGTAAACCGTCAGGTTCTGGGTAAGGCCCGCCGCCATGCTTTGCAGCTCTTGCAGCGTGTACTGCCAGGTTATCAGGTAGGTATATGCCCTCGTCTGCGTTGTCGGGAACATAGCCGCTGCCGCCATATTGAGCGCATACCTTACTGTCGCGTAATTCTCGCGGTAGGGGTTGTACGGGGCGTAGTCGTAGGTGTCAAGCTCGTACTCCGCCTTTACAAGCGATGTCAGGGTGTTGGGAAGGGTCGACATCGAAGCAAGGTCTTTGGCGAGAATGTTTATCTCGTCGGTCGGCGACATATCGAGGAAGACAAGCATTATGTTGAATTCCTGGTTGCGCACATACACCCTGTCGCCCACGGTCTCCCTGTACTCTACTATTACCGTATAGCCGGCGTAGATGCCGCCCTTTACATACTGCGCGAGCGCGGCGGGGTCGTTGAAGTGGTTGCGGTTGAACATCACTCTAACGATGCCCATATCGCTGTCGGCAACCTGCTCCTTTATACCCTTGGCCTGCGCCTCGATGTAGTAGTAATCGGTGCCGGGCAGCTCCGTCATATTCCTGTAGAAGTCAAACGGGTTGGCAACATATATTGCCTTGTTCTGGTCGCCGTAGCCGTAGCCCATATTGAGGGAGGTAATAAGCGGCGTTTCGAACTGATAGTAAGCCACCCTGTTGGGGGTAATCTTTGTGATTCCCAGACCGTTTGCTAGATAGAACTCGCCCTGGCTCTGGATAACCCCCGGCTTCATGGCTTCGGCCTTGGCCTCGGCGTCCCAGATTATCCTGTAATCCTCTCCGCCGGCGGGGGCGTCCCTGTCCTCGGGATAGAACTCTATATTTATGTTTTGCACTATCGTCGAGGGCGAATTAACCGAAGGCGTAGTCTTTCTTATGATGATTTCGTATGCGTCCTCGGTCGAGCGCTCGGTAAGCCTCGAGAAGAAGAACCTTATCTCCTCGCTCATCAGCTGATACACGCCGCCCAGCTTCTTACGGATGCCCTGGTATTCCCATCTCGAGATATACACTCTTATAAAGACGGGCTGCCCGACCTCTTCGTTCTTGATGTATCCTCTGTATACGATACCGTACTTGTCGAAGGCGTCCCTCGTGAGGGTGCCGCTGCTCGAAATCATGGCGTCGGTAAAGTTCCAGACGATATCCATCTGCATAAGGTCGGTATTGCCCTGGCCGGTATACAGCAGGCGGCCCGGCAGCTGCGAAGCCCTTGCCTTGAACGGGTCGTCAAAGAGGATGTACGAATTGGGATTGGCGCTCGACACGCCGGGCACTCCGCTGTACTCTTCGGAGTAGTCTATAAGGGTGATGTCGGGCAGCAGCCTCCAGGACTCTACAACTCTGTCTAAGATGTAAACCCTGGCCTCGATTTCCTGCGCGGTAATCCCGCCGTAGGCAAGCGCGGTTTCAAGCGGGAAGTACCCCAGGCCGTACTGAAGCACCCTGCGGTAGGTGTCATATTTGACCTCGTAATTCGAGGGATAACTCCAGGTTGTGTCGATATCGAGAGGCGCGCCTTCCTCGAATATGATGTGTATCCATCTCGGCACCGAGATATCGTTGCCGTACGGGTCTATTGTATAGGTTCCCGCGTCGTTGGGATACTCGGTATCGCTGCCGATAATCACCTTGGTTATGGTCTTGTCAAGGAACACTATGTCGAAGTATACCGTCTGGTATCCGTCGGGCATCGAGAAGCGCATATAGGCGTACTTCTCGGGGCTGCCGTCCAGCGTATGCCCCATATAATCGTAGGGCAGGTAGGTCACCCTCGAAGTGCGGGTGCTTATATAATAGGAATTGGAAGAGAGCGTATGCGAGCCGCCGCCTGCGAAGTGAACCGTCAGGTTGTTCGGGAGGTCGAACTCGCCGTTGTAGCCCCTGTTGTGGTAGGCGTCGAACAATACGGTAATCCTGCCCGTAGACACATCGACCTGCCCGTTGAAGTTCTTTGTGCTGTCCACATCGGTATAGCTTATAGAGGTTACCGTGCAGTCCTTTACCTCGAGGTAAAGCTCTACCCTGTTGCCCCATATATAAGCGGTGGCAAGCAGGAACTTCTCTATGCCCGTATAAGTTATTGTCCTTAAGATGCCGGGGGCGTCGTTGGTAAACCTCCAGATGATGTTCTCTACAAGTATGCCGCCCGCGATGCTCTCGCCCACATTGTGCACCCTTATCGAGGTGGGCAGTTTGTCCACGGTGAGGTCGTCCCATATCGGGTAAACCTTGTAGAAGTCGGTTATCGTTATGACGCCGTTTACTATGGCGTAGTTACCCACATACAAGTCGCTGCTGTAGTTGTCGGTAATCTCGGGGCTTACAGCCATAAGCCTTACAAACACGCGGGAGCCGTCGGGCAGCATGGCGGAGAGCCACACAACGCCGCCGTCAAGCAGGGTGACAACGGATATCACCTCGACGATATCGCCCTCGCCGATGCCTATCATGGTGCTTTCTTCCTCGGTCACGGGCACGCCGTCTACCGTGAAGTCGGAGGGCATCGCCACCACCCACCTTGTGATGGGTATGGTGCCGGGGCCGAACTCTTCGGTGGTGCCGTCGCTGTATGTAATTATTATGGTAAGCTCGTTGCCTACGGCGAAGCCGTTGGGGTAGCTCATCCTGTTCTCGTCGTCGTAGATGCGGAAGTCATACATCGGGTAGTTGCCCTTTCTGTCCGCGTCGCCCACAACGGTGTAATCGGTAATAACCTTGGCGCCCGAGGCCTTGAACACCACTTCGCAGTCGTCGGCGCCGGCGCCCTGGCCGAGCCTTATCATATAGGTTTGCCCGTTTGCCGAAATCACCTTTTGGGTATCGAACATGGCGAATATGATATCTTTTACGCTCTCGATGGCGTCGGTGAGCACGATGGTATCGGGTATTTCCTCGAAGCCGAGCGTCACCGCCGCAAACAGGTAGAACAGGTACTCGTAAGGCGTCCTGCCGTTAATGAGGCCGTTTGAGATATTGACGCCGCTAACCGTAATCCTTCTGTTATCTATATCGATGTCAAGATTCTCGGTGTCGGGGTTGTGGTTGTTTAAGGTTATGCTGTTTACCGTGAGGTCGGCTATCCTGAACACGAGAGGTATCTTTCTCGTGATCTCGGAGCCTATGGCGCCGCTTGCGACTATTTCGGCGCCCGGCTTCCACGGAGCGTGGTCGTCCCAGCGCACGGTATATGTCCTTGTCGAGCCGTCGCTGAACAGTATCCTTACCGACGAGGGCACCTCAAACCTCGCATAGGTGTTAACCTCGTACACATAGGCGTTGCCCTGGCTTGTGGGATACGAGGGCTGTGCGTCGGTGGAGCCCGCCAGAGCGCTGCCGTCCTTACCCAGGAACACATAGGATTCGATGTGGCCCGAAAGGTTCTTTACAAGAAGCTTAAGCTCGATGTATCCCAGCCTTTCGTTGCCTATCCTGGTGGATACGATAATGTATCTCGGATCCATATCTATGGCGTCGGGGCGGAAGGTGGCGTTGCCCGCGAAGTCTATCTGGACATTCTCGTCGACATCCCAGACGACGGGATACTGCGTGGTATAGTAGCTCGTTTCGCTGTTGTAGAACCTTACGGTTATATACTTGGGCAGCGTCCAGGTGGCGCTGTCGAAGGGGTCAAGGTAGAACATACCGTTGGGCGCGCCCGCCTGTACCGAGATATCCGAGGCGGTAAAGGTCTGCCCTTCAAGCTGCAGGGTGAGGTCTTTTACCCTCTTGTTGGGCATGAGCACGATTACCGTGACGATTTCGGAGGCGAACCAATCCTCGCTGAACCAGGAAGCGGCGGGATCGACATACCTTTGGATATCAAAGAACGAGCTGTTTACATCGGAGTTGGAGCCGAGGAAGGGCCTTACCAAATCCCTTATCTCATAAGGATATTCGAGAACGCCGTCGCCGTTAAGGTCGCCCACAACCCTGGTGCCGTCGACATTTACAAGCTTTACATTGTTGGCAACGGGGTTGGTCCAGTTTATAAACCCTTCGAGGGCGGACATCGGGGACTTAAGGTCCATAGTCGTCATGCTTACGCCGAAGTTTCTGTAGAAGTCGGCGAATATCGTGCTCGCCCTGTACCCGAAGTTGCTTAAGTCTAAGGTGTACGGGTTGCCGTTTTCGTCCTTCTCCTTGAAGCAGATAACGGGCGTCTGGGGTATCTTGTATGTGCTTTCGAGTATGGCGTCCACGGTATAGGTACCGTTATACTCTTCGTTAGCGAACTTAAGGTAATCTATGGTACGGGACACGACTTCCAGCCTGAGGGCAATAACCTGCCCATTAAATACGGTATGAAGGTAAGTGGTGTCCTTGCTGCCGGTCGAAACCCTGTTGCTTATATCCTGCTCCCTGAAGTAAATCTGGCTGCCGCGCGGGTCATCGAAGTACCAGTTGAGCTTTCCGATGAAGGGAGCGGTATCCCTTTCGTCGCCGTAAACGGTGGTGAAGCGGATATTAATCTCGTACTTGGCGAACAGCCAGGTTATAAACTCCGAAGGGATGTGGCCGTCCTTTACATAGTTGGCCTTAAGGAGAATATAGGCGTACGGGTCTATCTGCACGGGGCTGTCTGCATTTATTACGGGCGCGATAACCTTAAGAGTAGGCGTCGTCGTGTAATCGGTGAAGGGGAAGGCTTCCTTGTTGGCCTCGACATTAACCGTCACATTTACATACCTGTCGGTGTCGATGGTGCGGTTAAGGATATGCACGGTCACATATTGCTTGAAGGTAGCCATCATCCCTTTACCGATGGATACCTCAACCATGAATATGCCGCCCTCGAGGGGTGAGGTAAAGTAGCCGTTTTCGTCCACTTCGATGGGCATCTGCCCCCACTGTATGCCGCCCCACTTGCGGTCGCTCCAGTCTACGGTGCCGAAGGTCGCGGCCTTCTTTTCGACATCCTCCCACTTGTTGTTCTTGCGGTCGAGGGAATCCCAGTTAACGGCGGCGCCTTTGTCCACCTGCACGAGCTGCAGGCCCATAAGCTGCCTTACGGCGTCGGCGATTGTGGCGTCCTTATTGACATAATACCTGGCGTTGTCGTATACGACGGTGTACTTGGAGTAGCCCGAAGTCATATCGTACACATAAAGGCCGGTTTTCATGTCGTATCTCATATAGTAAAGCTGTGTGGAGCCCGTCGTAACATGGTAGTAGCTCGCCACGGTCACGCTGCTTCCGAATGTCTGCAGAAGCTGCGACCTGCGGGCGGATATCACAGTCTGGATGGGGTTGTTTTCGTCTATGACGGCGTTCTCCATAGGGTTGTAAAGGAAGAAGTCGCCCAAAACAAGCTTTGTCTCGTTGCGGGCGGGGTCTACGCCCACTTCAAGCGAGATTTCCTCGGATGTATACATAAGCGCGCCGCCCACGGGGCTGTAAAGCACGGTGTAATCGGGCGTGACATTGGCGCCCTGGCTGTTCACGACATTGGTGACGACAAAGAAGCCGCTTCCCATGTCGTATTGCAGGGTTGCCGTGACATACGCCGAGCCCGTGGTGTTAAAGCGCTTGTTCATATTGATGGCCATCACCAGGCCGCCGTCCTTCAGCAGGGCTGTCGCGGCGGTAATCTGTGACTCGTCCTCTACAAGGTAGAAGCCCTCGCGGCGGAGGTATTGGGTAACCATACCCGTGTTTTCGTTAATCACATCCTGGCGCTTTTTGATCATTTCGACGCCGCCGGGATAATAGTACAGTATGCTTATGGGCATATTCTGAACCACATAGTAGCCGGCGTAGTGGCTGCCGATGTCGTACAGTAGCTCTATACCCTTCTTGGTGGTTATGCGCTTGAGGTAAATCGTTTCTTTGTCGCTTATTACATTAAATAGCTTGTCGAACTTGTAATTGGTTCCCAAATCCACGATAAACACATCGTTTTTGGCGTCGTATACGATTTCGTAGCCGTACTCGTTGGGTATTATGAAGTAATCGAGCGTCCTGTCGTAGTAGCCCACGAAGTCGTACAGAACCTTGTCTTTGTACTCATAGGCGTAGGTGCTTGTCCCGTAGTACGCCCTCACCTTGTCGGGCAGCTGGCGCACGGGCAGAGGCTCCCAGCTTTCCTTGTCATTTACCAGGGAGTTAATTTCCGAGCGCTGCGCGTCTTCTATGCCCGTTATGGTAACGGTATAGCTTCTCGCCACGCCCATAAACCTTCCTTGGAGGGTGGGATAATAATGTACCTGGTTGTTCGCGACGGCTATCGAAGCGGGATCGTACAGGATCAGGAAGTCCTTGGTTTCGATGCGGGTGCCGAAGTCGAAATAAACCTTGATTGTGTCGTGCAGCTTTACTGCGTAGGGGCTGGTACCGCTTATATTGTCCAGCTCGCCCACGGTGTACATGGCGAAGTAAACTTCAAGTTCGTCGATGTTTAATACCCTCTGCTTGAAGCCGATCTGGATTGCCATCGTGGCGAGCAGCGAGTCTACGCCGAAGAAGTTCTTAAGGGTTTGATTGGAGGATGTTACCCTTATGACATCGGGCTCGAAGACAATGTACGAGTCATCCATTAGGGCCTGCACGATGTCGGTGAAGCCAAGCGTTATATTGTCGGTGTCGGTTATGTCGTAGCCCATGTACTCGTAGAAGTATTCGAGGAACAAATCTTCCCTTACTTTCATACGGGGCATGCCCTCTATGCACATGAGGTCTACCCAGACATAGCCCAATTCCTCAATCGGGCTCGCCGTGTTAAAGCTTACATCGTTGGCGTAAATGCGGAACAAATCGGTGCGGGCATTGCCTTCCATGGCGTAGAACATAATATCGAAGGCCGACCTGCTCGAGCGCGTCCACCTGCCGTTTTCGAGAATCTGCTCGCGGATGTATTGGTCGTAATACATCCTGAAATATATATCCGCAGAGGCGGGCAGTATGTAGGGCGTATTTAGCCCGCTCAGATCGCCTATAAAGGCGCCCATCAACTTCGAGAGGTCCACCTCCTCGGTCATGGCGAACATGACCTGCCCTTCGATGATGCCCGAATATGTCATAACCTTCTTGAGGGGCTTGAAGTTGGAGAAGTCGGGGAAGACAATCTTTACCTTGCGGCCTATCTTTGTGGGATAGAGATCCAACTGCATGAGGAGCAGCGAGCCCATGAACTGCGTGGAGTTGCCGGGCAGGCTCTCTACATTGCGCATCATCTTGATGCTAATGCTGTATTCGTCAACATCGTAAGTGATATAGAACCATGTGCTGTCGATAAGCTCTTTTACATCGTAGCCCAGTATGCTGGCGAGGGCCTGGAGGTCGATGCCCAAAAGCTCGTTAACGGTGGCGATAAGCTGGTCGTTGTCGTAGCTGCCGCCCGTGGGGTTGGTTTCCTTAAGGATTTCCCTCAGGAGGTCCATATCTATCTTGATGCTTATGGTGTTTCTCGAGGTGGGGTCGTCCTTTGTTTTCATCGTCGAGGTCATGTTGTTCATGATAACCCTCGTGAGGTTATCATAGCTGCTGCCCTCGGAGGGGCTCAGCAGCTCGTCGACCATGGCGACGATGTAGTAGTCTATCGTTTCGTTTACGAACTTAAGGAGCTCGGCAAGGTTGAAGCCGCCCTTGTACGCCTTGGGCAGGTTGATATCCTCAAACTTGATACCGCCGTACAGATGCTGCAAACCTTCGATATCTATGTAAGTGAGCTGGTCTTTTATGATGTAGGGTTCGTCGAGGTAGTAAAGGCCGATGATGAGGTCGTCGTTTGCCTTGTCGCGGAACTCGGCGAATACCCTGTTTTTGCTGTTGTCGTAATCGTTCACATCCGTACGGATGAGGGCGTCGAGGCGGAGCTCGTATTCCTTCTGGTCGTCGTTGGGTATAAACAGCTCGCCGCGGAACTCGTATTGGCCGTACTCATAAAGCACATAGTTGGCTTTGTCGATGACGATGTCGGGGGAGATATGCAAAGAATACTCGAAGCTTATCCTGGATTGGAAAGGCACGGTAAAGGACTGGGGCACGGTCGTCACGCTGCCGTTGGGCAAAGTCTGCTTTACATTGCGGATAACCGAGCTGTTACCCCTAAGGTCTACCGTCGCGCCCGTAAGTATTTCCTTGTCGCCCTCGGAGGTAATGCCGAAGTAGGAGAGGGGCAAAAGGAAGAACTGCATATCGGAGTTAAGCGTCGTGATGGTGGTCTTGCCGAGGGTCGAGAACTTGAAGCCCAGGTACTTGTAGGTTAAGGGGTCTATTTTGTCCTCGAAGGGGGAGAAGAAGTTGTAGAGGTATTCGGTTATGGTGCTTGTGAGGGAGCCGAGGTCGACATTATCGAAATAAACCGAAACCTCTTCGCCGTTAAGAACCTGCTTATAGTTGTTGGTAACCGCCATCTTGAGGACTTTGTTCAATGTGTTGGCGGATTCGGAGCCCGAGTCGTCGCCGGTGGTCGAAGAAAGTATGGCGTCTAAGTCAAACTGGGTAAGGAGGCGGACTAGCTGCTGGTAAAGCACGGAGTCGCCGAAGTCCTTAAACAGCCTCTTGTCGCCAAGAAGGTTAAGGTAGAGGTTGTTGCCCCTGTCGGCCATGTTCTGGTTAACTCCGTCGAAGTAGAAGCCTATCATCATCGTGTTGGTCATGCCGTCGTACCATTCCAACACAATGTCGCTCTTTTTTATTGTGGCGTTATATTCGTCTCGGTCTTTTTTGTATTGCTCGAGGTCTTTTTTGTATTCGGGGTCGTCGTGCTGGCGGGGATACTCCATGGGATCGGGTTCTTCGGGATAGGGCAGGGTGTAAAGGTTTGCGCGAAGCTTGAGGATAAACGCCGATTCGCCCTCAACGGGGTCGCTGCTGTTAATGATGATATCGGCGCCTATGTAATAACCCTGCGTGGCTATCGATTCCTGATCAAGGTGCTCCAAAAGGTTGTCTATGCCGTTTGTGACCCTGTCGACAGCCCCGTCTCTGGTTTGGTGATCCTTGTACTTGAAGTTTTCATCGTTGTCGTCGATGACATACCTGTCTTCGTAGGCCTCGGTATACGGCACGCAAGCGTAAAGCATGCCGCCCAACAACAATATCAGGACAACGACAATGAACCTTTTGGCTGCGGGAGTTAACTTCATCTTTACCTCCGAGCGAGCGTAACGCGCGCGTGCATAAAGAACAAGCAGCCGGAGATAGACTCCCTCCCCGGCTTCGGCTTTCCTTATGCTTATTTAATATTAATATATATATAACTTCTTGTCAAGATAAGATTAAAATTTATAACCCCAAAAGCGCGCCCGCCCTATGGGAAATTATGGCTTTTTACCAAAATAAAACTTCAGGGTTATATTTTAATCCCGCGTGCCCCTGAATTTACCTTAATATAGCCGGCCCGCCCGCCTTAACAAACCCTCTTATGGCCGTCCTTTTCGGCTCCCGATTTTGCGCTTTTGCCGCCCTATTTTTGTCTCCCGGAAAGGCAAATTCCCGGCTTTTCAACGGCCCGGGCTAAGCCTCTTGTTCTCGCTTTATACGCGCTTTTTGCGCGCCCGAAAGGGCAATTGTTGCGCCTTCCCAAACGGCGAGCTTTAGGCAAAACACGCTCTT
>DGDU01000029.1:62294-106829 GCA_002385605.1 Christensenella sp. UBA3944 | reverse complement strand
GAGTCGAACCCACGACCTAGCGCTTAGGAGGCGCTCGCTCTATCCTACTGAGCTACGGAAACACAAGTTTATATTCGTTTATAAGCTTGATAATTATATAATATTTGACAAATGATTGCAATCTTTTTCGCCATTAACATACATAATTTTTTGGAATAAAGAACGCTTTTATATTATGTGTCATTACCTGTTAAATACTTATTCCTTAAGGCAACAAAAAAACCGCCCGCTAAAGGCGGTTTTTGCTTTTATGAGCGGTGTAAAACGCGTCGCCGTAATAGTGCCCGATATTATGGTCAATTTCCATATAAAAAGCCATTCAAAACGAAGATTTTACATATAATTCGGCTCTCGGGCGCCCCTTTCTGTGTGCTGAAAGCACATAGAAATATATGTAATTTTATCATTTTATACTTAAAGTTATATAGAAATCCGACCAGCAATATGTTACAATGTAGAAAGTTTTTTTAATGGAGAGTTATCGTAAGATGAAAAGTGTTACCATAGCTTACATCGGCGGCGGCAGCAAGAACTGGGCGCAGAAGTATTTTTCGGATTTGTTATCGCAGGATAAGCTGAACGGTATTATACGGCTTTACGATATAGACGAAAAAGCCGCCCGGCTAAACGAAAAGTATTTCACCAAAATGGTCGAGGACAACAAAAATATTATTAAGTCCGAATGGAAATGCGTATACGAGCCCGACATCGACAAAGCTCTTCAGGGCGCCGATGTCGTTTTAATTTCTATTCTGCCTTTCGAGCTTGAAAGGATGAGATGCGATGTGCATTATCCCGAAAAATACGGCATCTACCAGCCCGTGGGCGACACGGTGGGCCCCGGCGGATATTCGAGGGCGCTCCGCACGCTGGGCACCTTCAAGTATTTCGGGCAAAAGGTAAAGGAAAACTGCCCCAACGCGTGGGTTATAAATTACACCAACCCAATGTCGATGTGCGTAAACGCGCTTTTCGCGGGCTTCCCGGAGATAAAGGCCTTCGGTTGCTGCCACGAGGTTTTCAGCAGCCAGAAGCTTATTTGCGGGGTTATGGATATGTATAACGCTTTGGACGAAGAGGGCAAAAAAGCCTTTCTTGCCAGCGACTACAAGGCGGTAAAGGCGGCTCTCAAGAGGTGCGGCAAAAAGTTTTCGGACTATAAGCGCCCCAAGACCGAGCGCCACGCCATCTACACCAATGTGCAGGGCGTAAATCATTTTACTTTCATAAACGAAGCTAATTTTAACGGCGAGGACCTTATACCCCTATATAAGGCGTTTGTGCCCATGCTTAACGAGCACCGCCGCCCGTTTTTAAAGACCAGGGTTAAGTTCGATATATACGAAAAATACGGCGTATTCGGCGCCGCCGGCGACAGGCACCTTGCCGAATTTATCCCCGAAGACTACCTGCCCCTCGGCAAAAAGCATTATTGGAGGACGGGCTTTATCCTTACCACGGTAAGAAACAGGCTTATCCGCAACCGCCTGCGCCGCATGCAGCTTTGGCTTCTCGCAAACACCAGGCTCAAGATAAAAATCAAGCTTAGCGGAGAGGAGGGCGTATACCAGCTTATAGCCTTATTCGGGCTGGGCGACCTTATCTCCAATGTAAACATACCCAACAGCGGGCAAGCCCCCGGGCTGCCAATGGGCACAGCGGTGGAAACCAACGCCAAATTTACGGACGGCAAGATAGAAGCCCTTAACGCGGGCGAAATCGCAAACCCCGTTTTGAGGGAGAGGGTAATACTACACGCCGGGAATCAGCGCGATTTCGTTGCCGCCTTCTTCGCGAAGGATAAGGAAGGGCTGCGCAAGGTCTTTATGAGAGACCCCTCGGTCGCCCGCTTGCCCGAAGACAAGCGCTATAAGCTCTTCGACGAAATGATAGCCGAAAACAAAGACATATTAGAAGACTGGCTTGTAAAATAGCCTTGCTCGATACAACACGGTAAGGGAAAATTAGGAAGAAAGAAACAGGCGGCAAAGCATAATGGCAAACGGCAGAAAGAACATTTTTGTTAAAGTAAAAGAGACTGTGCAGAAACTGGCGACCAACCCCTCGTTTACGCTCAAAGAGCAGTTGGGCTACGCCGGCGGAAGCTTCGGCAGCTCGATGGGACAGGATATGGTTGGTACCTTTATTACCCTGTTCCTCACCAAATATGTCGGTATCCAGGCCGCTATGGTCGGAACGCTTATGTTGGTCACCAAAATACTAACCATAATTGCCGACCCCGTTTTGGGCGGTATGCTGGACAGAGGCATCGGCCCTGACAAAAAAAGCCTCACGAGGCCGTTTTTGCTGCTTTCTCCCTTCCCGCTTGTCGTATCTTCCATTTTGCTGTATGTGGTGCCCGGCCTCAACATGACTTTGCGTATTGTGTGGGTTTTCTGTTTCTACATAATATACAGCCTGTCAGTGGCTATGTTCAGCATGAGCATGATGACAATGTCAGTGCGCATGACCAGAAACCCCAACGACAGAAAAAACTTCTTTACCATCGCGCAGTTTGCGTCCAGCCTTGGCACGACTTTGCCCGGCGGCATAATCCCTATATTTATCAGCATGTACAAAAATGATTTCTCGGCGCAAGGGAAGATATATTTCCTGGGCGCCCTTATTTTTGGCGTCGTCGGCTTTGCCGCAATGCTGATGCCGTACTTTACCCTCAGGGAAAAGAACCGCGCGGTTTCGATTGCCGAGCCCAAAGTAAAGCTTAACCTTAAGGCCATACTCGTCAACAAGCCCCTGCTGCTGCTTATAGCAAGCAACATAGTAGAGTCCGTAAGGCAGATATGCTACGGCGCGTTGGCGTTCTTCTACAACGAAACGCTTGGCGCTTTCTGGCTGTCTACGGTTATAGGCGCTATAAGCGTAACGCTTTCGTACATAGGCATACTGCTTGTCCCCTTCATCGGCAAGAAGCTGTCGTCACGCAGCATGCTTGTATACAGCTACCTGTATTCGGGCATCTGCTACGCCATACTGCTTATTACGGGATACAAGTCTTTGTTCCTTGTCGGTGTTCTTCTTTCTATATCGGGCTTCCCCAACGGCCTCATGGGCGTCGCGCGCAATATGCTGCTTGTAGACAGCACCGAGTATATGGAATGGAAGACCTGGAAGAAGTACGGCACGCCCGTAAGAAGCGACGGCATGGTAATGGCTGTCAACTCTATGGCGGGCAAAGTTAACTCGCTGTGGAAAGAGCTTCTGCTCCCCGCCGGCCTTACCCTTATCGGCTATGTGAGCGCGCAGGTTATAGACGGCCAAACAATCGAGGTTACGCAGTCTCCCGAAACCCTCAGAGGTATATTCCTTCTTGTGGCAGTACCGGGGCTTGTCGGCAACCTTATACCCGGCATTATAATGATGTTCGATAATTACACCGGCAAACGCAAAGAGGCCATCCTTGCCGAGCTTGCCCAGATACACGCCGATTTGGAAGCAAAGCAAGCAGCGGAGGCAGCCGAAGCCGCCGCCCTTTCCGAGGCGGTCCCCGCCGAGTAATGCCGAACAGAATAATCGGTTAATATGTTATACGCAAAAAAAGACGAAAAACAACTTGATATAAACCTCTTCAAGGAGCCCACCGCGGAGTACCGCGGGGCTCCTTTTTGGTCATGGAACTGCGCTTTGGACGAATCGGAGGTAATAGAACAGGTTTCTATGTTCAAGCGCATGGGGTTCGGAGGCGCTCACGCCCATTGCCGCTCGGGTTTGGATACGCCTTACCTTAGCGATAAGTTCAACTCCTGCGTGGTTGCCGCTGCCGAAGCAGCCCGTAAAGAAGATATGCTTCTTTACCTCTACGACGAGGACAGATGGCCCTCGGGCAACGCGGGCGGGATGGCGACAAAGGACAAACGCTTTGCCGCGAGGTATTTGCTGTTCACCGTTCATAAATCCAAAACGCCCCCGAAAGTTGCCGACGACGGCACGCTGACGGAAGGTAAGCTTCTTCTCGCGAGATATAAGGTATCGGCTGTCGCGGGCAGGCTTCTCGGCTACAAAAGGCTGTCCAACACCGAAAACCCCGTAGGGATAGTTTGGCACGCTTATCTTACTACCGAAAAGCCGAGAAGCTTTCTTAACAACGAGCCCTACCTTAACACTTTGGACAAGGCGGCGGTAGACCGTTTCGTAGAGATTACCTACGGCGCCTACGAAAAGACGGTAAGGGAGCATTTCGGGGCTACCATAAGAACGATGTTCACCGACGAGCCACAAGTGCATATGTACAAAAAATATGTATGCCCGTATCCTTACCAAAGCAAGGACAGGGCTTGGACGGACGATTTCGACGCCACCTTTACAAAGGTATACGGGTATTCGATACTAGACAGGCTGCCCGAGCTTTTCTGGGCTACCCGTGACGGAAACAGGGAAGTAAGGCAGCATTATTTCGACCACCTTGCCGAAAGGTTTGCTTCGGCGTTTGCGGATAACCTCGGCGGGCGCTGCCGCGAAATGGGTATTTCGCTTACGGGCCACCTTATGGAAGAGCCCAGGCTTGTTTCACAGACACGCTCGAGCGGCGAAGCCATGAGGCAATACCGTTGCTTTGACATACCGGGTATAGATATGCTTTGCGCGAGGCACGAGTTCACAACAGCCAAACAGGCGCAGTCCGCCGTAAGGCAATACGGCAGGGAAGGCATGCTCAGCGAACTGTACGGCGTATCGAGGTGGGACAACAGCTTCGCGAATTATAAGCTGAGCGCCGACTGGCAGGCGGCCCTGGGTGTAACCCTGAGGGTGCCCCACTTAAGCCATATGTCCCTTAAAGGCATTGCCAAGCGCGACTATCCCGCTTCGATGTTCTATCATTCGCCGTGGTGGGAGCAGTATAAGTATATCGAGGACCATTTCGCCAGGGTAAACACGGCGTTAACGAGAGGCAAACCCGTAGCGCAGATCGCGGTTATCCACCCCATAGAAAGCTTTTGGCTTAAGTGCGGCGGTATGTCAATGGTTCGCGGAATAAAGATGGAAAAAGAGTTCGCGCAGATCACAGAGCTTCTTTTGAAAGCGGGCTTCGACTTCGATTATATTTGCGAATCCACCTTCCCCGAACTTACAAAAGAAGGCGGCTACCCGCTTAAAGTGGGCGAGATGGAATATAAAACCGTTATCGTTCCCGACTGCTTATCACTTCGCTCGACTACTATCGAGAGGCTGTCCGCATTCCGCAATGCGGGCGGCAGGGTGATATTTGCCGGAGGCATACCCGAATATTCAGACGGCAAAAAATCGGACGCCGCGGCTAAACTCGCTAAAGATTGCGAGCGCCTTCCTTTTAGTAAAGATGAGATTATCGGGGCCTTGGAAGAAGAAAGGCTTTACGGAATATACGAAAACGGGCGGCTTTCGCAAGAGACTGTCTGCCAGCTTCGTGAGGATAACGGCGGGCTGTGGCTTTTTGTGGCAAGGGTTGCCAAAAACACAATTTCGGTATCCGAAAAGGCAAAAAAGAGAACCATTACGGTTTGCGTAAAAGGCGAATGGCAGGCATCTTTGTGGGACACAATAAGCGGCGAGGTTTTCGGCTTGAAGTCCGTAAAGGAAAACGGCTTTACCTTCGTAACCGTCGATGTATACAACCACGACAGCCTGCTTTTGCGCTTCGACAAAACGGGAGCGCCTTGGGCAAGCGGCAATCTGCCGAAGTTCACAACAACCGTAACGGCAGGGGACAGCGTGAGCTACACCCTCGGCGAGCCCAATGTCTTGTTGCTTGACAACGCTTATTTTGCCTTGGACAATAACAGGTATTCGTTAAGGCCATGCGAGCTTCTACGCCTTGATAACATTTGCAGGAAGAGGCTGGGTTTACCCTTGCGCAAAGGGCGCGAGTGCCAGCCGTGGGCGGCAGAGAAAATACCCCCGAAGAATACGCTTAACCTTAAGTTTGTTATAAACAGCCAAACAGAAGTGGCAAAGCCTTACCTCGCTCTCGAGGACGCCGAGTCGGCTAAGATTACGCTTAACGGCAAAGAAGTTAAGTTAGATATTTGCGGCTGGTATGTAGATAAATCCATAAAGAAAGTGGCCCTTCCGCCCATCATAACAGGCAAAAACATTCTGGAGATATCCCTGCCCTTCGGCGCCAATACCAATACCGAGTGGTGCTATCTGCTGGGCGATTTCGGGGTCAAAATCAAAGGGGCGAAGGCAACGCTTATTCCCCTCCCTTCCCGCCTTAAATTCGGGGATATAACGAAACAGGGCCTGCCTTTCTACGGCGGCGAACTAACATACCGTTTACCCTTTGAAAGTAACGGCAAGGATGCCAAGGTTACGGTAGGCGACTTTGCCGCGGCCGTTTTGCGCGCCCGCACAAGCGAAAGCAAGCTTATAGCTTTGGCGCCCTATGAGGCGGTATTGCCCACTAACGAAGGGGAAACGAACCTCGAAATAACAGCGTACATTTCCCGCCAGAACGCCTTCGGGCCCATACACCTTAAGGCGGCAAAAAAGGCGCTTATTTCTCCCCGTTCATACTATCCGTTAAAGCACGAAAACACAAAGCGTTATGTGCTTTCGCCGGCGGGGATACTGAGCGCGCCAAAAATCGAGCTTCAATAAATATCTTAAGAGAGCAGGTACTTTCTGTACGCAAGGGGGGACAAGCCCACCTTCTGCTTGAAGATCAAACCGAAATAATTCGCCGAGGAAAACCCCAGTTTCTCGGCGATTTCGTTTACCGAAAGTTTTGTCGAGCCCAGCAAATGCTTGGCTTCGTTTATTGTAGTCTGAAGTATAAACTCCGAAACATTGTAGCCCGTTTCGCGCTTGAAGCTCTTGGAAAGGCAGCTTTCGGAAAGGTTGAATTGCTTAGCGAGCATGCCGATTGTAAGCTTGTTTCGGAAGTTTTCGTTAATGTATTTGATTATTTTGAGCGTCTCGGGCTTAATCCTTCCGCTAAAGGTTATTTTTTCGGCCTCTTTTGCCGCCCCGCGGTACAAATACAGGCAGCCGATAATCGCTTTGGCGCATAGCTTCGCGGCTTCCTTTTCGGCGGCGGTATGGCTTTCTTCGTTAGCGAGCATAGTGTACATAAGCCGCTTTACGGTTTCGCCGTCCTCGTGCTTAAGCGGGAAGACCATTGTCCTGGACAGTTCGGCGAGCAGGGCTTTTTCTTTTTCGTCAAATATGTTGTCCGTAAAGTTTACATTTATGCGAGAAAAAGGCCCGCCCTCGGTCTTGTGCATAACAAAGGGCGGCACCAGAACGGCGGTATTTTCCTTTACGAGGAAAAGCGTGCTTCCTATAAAGAAGTCGCGCTCTCCTTTCTCGAGAAAATACAGCTCGTAATGGGGGTGCGAATGGAGGTCGGGCATCGCCCAACCCTCTTTTTCTATGTTTTGGTCCACTTCGAGGAACGGCATCGTTACGCTCCGTTTATTTTGAATTAAATAATATGTAATTTTAACATATTATACAGTATTTTATATAGAAAAGCAATGCCTGTATGATATAATATATTAACGGCGGAATGGGAGTTATCGTAAAAGAGCTTTTCCGTTTCCCGCAAAAGTGTTGCCGTGCCCTCGGGCAAAATCAAACGGCAATATTTATTCGGCCGGTATGATAAAGATAGCGCAATTCGGAGAAGGTAATTTTTTAAGGGCATTCGCGGATTATTATTTCGACATCCTTAATGAAGAAGGCGGGGATTATGCGGTAAGCATAATCAAGCCCGTCGAATACGGCACTTTGGATAAATTCGTAAAGCAAAACAACCGCTATACCGTTGTATTGCGCGGCATGGAAAACGGCAAAGCCGTCGAAAAATTCCGCGAGGTATCGGTGGTAAAAGAGGCTTTTCCTTTCGAGGAAAAGGAGAAGTTCGACGCACTAGCAAAAGACCCCGACCTCAGAATAGTCGTTTCCAACACAACAGAGGCGGGCATTTATTTCAGCGAGCGCGACACAATTTCGGATTTGGGCGGAAGCTCCTATCCCGCAAAGTTAACCGCCTTCCTTTACGAAAGATTTAAGGCTGGGCTTAACGGACTTTATATGCTTCCCGTCGAGCTTATAGACGACAACGCCTTAAACCTTAAGCGCTGCGTCGAGAGCTACATAAGCCATTGGGATTTGCCCCGCGAGTTTGCCGAGTGGAACGCAAAAGAAAACTTTTATTGCAACACCCTTGTGGACAGGATTGTTTCGGGCTATCCGAGAGGGGAGGAACAAAGATTCGCCGGGCTTCTCGGCAAAGAGGACGGGCTTATAACCGTCGGCGAGCCTTTCGGGCTTTGGGTTATAGAGAAAAAGGGCGAGATAGAGAAGCTCCTTAAAGAGGGCTTCCACGGCGTGGATATTATCATAACAGAGAATGTAACCTACTACAAGAGGCGCAAGGTAAGGGTGCTTAACGGGAGCCATACCAATATGGTATTCCCCGCGATCTGGTCGGGCGCCGATACGGTTTACGATGTTATGAATAACCCCAGACTCCGCGGCTTTGTCGAAAGCACATTGGAAAACGAAATCGTGCCATTCGTCGCCGAAGACCAAACCGAAACCAAAAAGTTCGCCCAAAGCGTAATAGAGAGGTTTGAAAACCCCTATATAAACCACAAACTGCTTTCTATATCCTTAAACAGCGTTTCCAAATGGAAGGCAAGGGTGCTGCCCTCGTTTATGGATTACTGCGAAAAGCACGGCAGGATTCCCGCCAACATGGCGGCGGGCCTTTCTTACCTCATTCACACTTACCGCTCGCTGTACGAAAAGGGAGGCGCGTATTACTTCAATGTAAACGGCAAGCCCCTCGAAATGAAGGACGATAAGGAATTTTTGACTTTCTTTATAAACGGAGGAACCCTGGCCGAATTTCTCTCTGCCAATATATGGGGCGTAAATCTTAACGAGATCGGCGGCCTTGCGGATACGCTCCGGCGCAATTTAGAACAGCTCGGCAAAGGTGTTTCGCTGCTATGAAAGAGTTAATCATAAACGAGAAAGACAATGTCGTTGTCGTGATGGAAGAGGGCGGCGTGCCGGTAGGGCATAAGGCGGCGCGAGTCCCCATCAAAAAAGGCGGCTACATAATAAAATACGGGCATATAATCGGCAGGGCAACCGAGGATATCGCCCGGGGCGAGTGGGTGCATACCCACAATATGCGCACCTGCCTGGACGAGGAAAGGGCCTTTGTTTACGAAAAGCAGGAAAGCTCTTTGCCCAAGGCCGAAGATGCTTATTTTTACGGCTATCCCAACGCCAACGGCTATGGGGTAAGAAAATATATTTATGTCATACCCACCGTGGGCTGCGTAAACGGCGTCGCTAAAACGATAGCCGAGATGGCAAACAGAGAAAACGGCGGCAGGGCGGATAATATCTTTGCCCTCACCCATCAGTTCGGTTGCAGCCAATTGGGAGAGGACGCCGAAAACATCAAAATACTGCTGTGCGACATAGCCCAAAACCCAAACGCCGCCTTTACTCTCTTTGTAGGGTTGGGCTGCGAA
The DNA here is from genome assembly GCA_002385605.1 of Christensenella sp. UBA3944. Taxonomy (GTDB): domain Bacteria; phylum Bacillota; class Clostridia; order Christensenellales; family DTU072; genus Firm-09. The sequence goes on along the minus strand of DGDU01000029.1, from coordinate 97,338 downwards.
AACAACACCTTAAGCGGAATTAAAAAAGAGCTCGAGCCGTACGACAAAGGGCAGTTTGCCTATATGAGCTGCCAGGAAGTCGGCGACGAAATAGAATACGGCCTTAATATCGTAAGGGATTTTCTTGACAAAGCTGCGGAAATCAAACGCGGGAAGGTTTCGTTTTCCCGCCTTGCCGTGGGGCTTAAGTGCGGCGGAAGCGACGCCTTTTCCGGCATCACCGCCAACCCGCTGGTGGGCAAAGTGAGCGACAGGCTTGTAGCCCTGGGCGCGAGCGTAGTGCTTACCGAAATTCCCGAGATGTTCGGCGCCGAGCAGCCTGTGCTTAACAAGTGCTGCGACATAGGCACCTTCGGCAAACTTAACGGGCTTATAGAGGATTTCAAGGATTATTACCGCAAAAACAATATGCCCATATACGAAAACCCCAGCCCCGGCAACAAGGCTGGCGGGATTACCACGCTTGAGGAAAAATCTCTGGGCTGCGTGCTTAAGGGCGGCAGTTCCCCCGTTGTCGATGTGTTAAAGTACGGCGATAGAATCTCTAAGCAAGGGCTTAGCGTTCTTGCCGCGCCCGGCAACGATCTTATAGCCTCTACCGCGCTTGCCGCCTGCGGTTGCTCGGTAATACTGTTCACCACGGGCAGGGGCACGCCCTTTTCGGCATGTGTGCCTACCCTCAAAATCGCATCCAACGGGCGGCTTGCCGAAGGCAAATCCAACTGGATAGACTTTTCGGCGGCGTCGATGGACGAAGATGGGCTGTTTGATCTTATCATCAGGACGGCAAACGGGGAATACATCTGCAAAAGCGAGAACTACGCCGAGATAGCGTTTGATAAACGAGGAGTGACACTATGAGTTATATGAAGAAAAACTTTCTGCTGCAAAACGAGTACGCCGAAAAGCTGTATTTCGGCTACGCCAAGGATATGCCCATTTTCGATTACCATTGCCACCTTTCCGAAAAGGAACTCTTAGCAGACGAGGTGTTTGAGAGCATCTACTCGGTATGGCTCAAGTACGACCACTACAAGTGGCGCCTTATGAGAAACTTCGGTATAGACGAAGAGTTCATCACGGGCGGAGCGAGCGACAAAGAAAAGTTTTTTGCCTATTGCAAAACGGTGGGCACGGCTTTCGGCAACCCCTTATACCATTGGTCGCAGGCCGAACTGGAGGAATACTTCGGCTGCACCGCCGAAATAAACGAGCAAAACGCCGAATATATCTGGAATTACTGCAACGATTACATCAAAAAGAACAACCTTAAGCCCTCCGACATTATAAGGAAGTCCGGGGTAAGGTATATATTCACCACCAACGAGGTGTTTGACGACCTTACGACCTTTGCCGCGCTCAAGGAAAAGTTTGAAGGCTTCACAGTGCTTCCCGCCTTCCGCGCAGACAAGATTATGAATATCGAGGCAGAGCGCTACCCCGAGTTTTTGGCAAAACTCGAGGCTTGCTCCCTCCCCATAGCAGGCCTTAACGATCTCGAAAGGGCGTTGGAAGCCCGCCTCGCCGACTTTATTAAAGCAGGCGCGGTAGCCGCCGATATAGCCTTAGAAAAAGCCCTTCCCGTGGGCGACAGAGCTGCGGCCGAAAAGGCTTTTGCCAAGAGGCTGAGCGGGCAGGAGCTCACCCTGGCCGAAACCGAGGCTTTCAAAGGCTACCTCACATACTTCCTTTGCAAAATGTACGCAAAGAACAATATCGTCACCGAAATTCACATCGGCGCGATGAGAAACAACAATGCCGTTATGCTCAATAAACTCGGCTTGGACAGCGGCTACGACAGCGTTTCGGATACCGACTCCACAACCCTTCTTTCCAGGCTGTTCGACAGGCTTATATCCGAAAATTCGCTGCCTAAAGTCATCCTGTTCAACTTGAACCCAAAGATGAACGCCGAGTTCTGCACCCTTATAGGCTGCTTCCAGCAAAGCTCGGCAAAGGGGGCTATGCAGTACGGCGCGGCGTGGTGGTTCCTTGACCACAAGCCTGGCATGGAAAAGCACCTCACCGACCTAGCCGCCCTCACTCATATCGGCTCGTTTATCGGTATGCTTACAGACAGCAGGTCTTTCCTTTCTTACCCCAGGCACCACTACTTCAGAAGGATACTTTGCAACTTCCTCGGCACGCTTATGGATAACGGCGAAATCACACAGGACATAGATTTCGTGGGCAAGGTTGTAAAGGATATCTGCTTCGATAACGCCGCAGAGTATTTTTTCAACAGGTAGGAATATATATCAAATCCCAAAAGGAGACCGGTAATGGAAAAAACATCCCCAAAACTCGGTAGGAAGAAATTGATTATGATTATTGTCGCGGCAGTACTCGTTCTCGCCATAGTAGGCGTTATGCTTTATCTGTTTGTGCCCGTAAAAATCGCCGTCGATATCGATTCTGTAAGGTATGTAGGCACCGATGTCGTCGTTCGCGACGCTGCGGACGGGCAGCATAAGGAGATATTCAAGTCGGACGGAAACGGCGGAATCTCCGACAAACCCTTCAAAATTCTTGCTTTTACGGACACCCACTTCGACACATACAAGAAAAAGGGCTCGTTTACCGTAAAGTATATGCTCGAAAACATTTACATGGAAAAGCCCGATTTGGTGGTCTTTGTGGGCGATGTCGTCACTTCGGCGACTAACCGCGCCAGGGCAAAGCAGCTTGCAGAGGTTATGGAAAAGCTGGGCGTATACTGGGCGGCGGTGCTAGGCAACCACGAGGGCGACAATATAAGAAGCATTTCCCGCAAAGAGTTTGTCGAACTATACGCTTCATACCCTCATTGCCTTATCTCGGCGGAGGAAAAGTTTACTTCCGGCGGCGAGAAGGTTTGGGGCAACGGTAACACACAAATTGATATACTTGCGGCGGACGGCTCGATAGCCCAGACGCTGTTCTTTATCGATTCGGGCAACGAGATAAGCGACGAGGACGCCAAGGCCTTCGGAGTGGAAAAGGGCAGCTACGATTATGTAAAGCCCTCGCAAATCAAATGGTACAGCGAGAGGGTGGCTACGCTTCCCGAAGGCACCAGATCGACTATGTTCCTGCATATACCCTTCCCCGAATACGCCGACGCCCTTAACGATGTGCCCAGGAAAGTCGACGGCACCTTCGATTACGGCGCAGTAAGCGAAAACGGCACAAAGGCGCTGTTTGGCGGCGCCCTTGAAGGCGTTGCCTCTCCCAAATATAACAGCGGGCTGTTTGACGCCATCTTAGAGGGCGGCAGCACCAAAACCGTTGTCTGCGGGCACGACCATATAAACGATTTCCGCATAGTCTACAAGGGCGTGACCCTTTGCTACAACCGCGCTTCGGGCTACAGCAGCTACAACGCATATTCCAAGAACAAGGCCCGCGAGCTGGGGCAGGGCGCGACCGTATACACCGTAAACGCCGACGGCTCGATAGAGTTTACCGACATCCTCAACAGAGAAAGGTTCGATGTTTCGGAAGCGTATAAGCTGTACAAATAAGCAAGAATAAATATAGAAAGGTAACTCAAATGGATAAAGGCCCGCAAAAGACGATCAAGGTGATGTCATATAACATCAGGAGGGACAGGCCAGTCTGGCACGAGATACGGGATAAAAACTCGTGGTATAAAAGGCGCAAAGGGCTTACGGCTCAAATCTTAAGGTATTCGCCCGATTTGCTGGGCGTGCAGGAAGCCAACCCATCGCAGGCCGCCTACCTTACCAAAAATCTGCACGGATACAAAATGATTAAGCTCGGCAGGGACGGCAAAGACAGGGGCGAAGCCTGCGCCATCTTTTATAAGCCCGAGAGGTTCGAGCTAATCTCGAACGAAACCTTCTGGCTTTCGCAAACGCCCGATGTCCCCTCCAATTATCCCGGCACGATATGCAAAAGGATATGCACATATATCGTGGCTAAGGATAAGCTTACCTCAAAAACATTCTGCTACCTTAACACCCATCTCGACAACAGGGTGGCGGGCGCCCGCATGTTCGGCGCCGAAAAGATTTGCCAAAAGATAGCCTCTTTCGATTGCCCCATAATACTTTCGGGCGATTTTAACGATACCGAGCAAAGCAAGGCATACAACACCGTCGCGGCTATATTAAACGACAGCGCTAAAGTCGCCGCGGACTCCAAAGAGCACGGCTCCTTCCACGATTTCACGGGCAAGGCGCGGCAATACCCCATAGATTTCATCTTTGTGTCCAAGAATATTTCGGTTAACCGCTACGGCGTGATAGTCGAAAGGGGAGAGAAGGCCTGGCACTCCGACCACTACCCCGTTTTCGCCGAAATCGAAATGTAGCTTCTTCGGCGCGTTTTAATAATTAAAGGAGAAATGGACTGATGGCAACCGTTACAGATGGCAGAAATGGACTGATGGCAACCGTTACAGATGGCAGGGTTATGCCCGATATATACGGATACGGGCAGCTTTTTGCCTTTTCGGGTTTGGACGGGCAGACATCTTTTCGCGACGACTTTGTCGGCACGCTCACCGCAAAGCCCATAGGAATAAGGTTCGAGCTGAGTAAGCCCGTAACCCTCTTTTTCGATACTCAAATAAAAAAGTGCAATGCCGTTACGAGCAGCCTCATCGATATAGAAACCGAAACGGGGCGACTGAGTGTGGTTTTCTCGTCCCGCCATACAGTTACGGGGCTTTCCCCGGTAGAGCCAAAACTCATAACCGGGTATAAGACCGCAACAAAAGGTAACGAAACCGTTTGCTATTGCGGGCTGGCAAAACTTGTGCTGCGCTGTACAAAGACAGACGACGGCTACGCCTTTATATTGGCATACGGCAGAACGCTTAAGGCGGCGTATAACGGAATTTTGTCTGTGTCCGAATATAGCCTTAGCGGCCTTATCGCGGGGCATTCGGAATTTTACAATAAGCACGGCATCGGAAGCGATGTTTACGCCAGGCTTTACCTTAAGTGCCTTTCGGTGCTTAAGGCCAACATCTATTCCCCCGAGGGCAGAATACCTTGCCGCTTTACCACTCCCGACAGGGTGCCGCATAAAAAAATGTGGCTTTGGGACAGCGCCTTTCACGCCCTTGCCATCAAGGAGTTTGACAGCGCTCTCGCCGAGGAAGCCGTAGAGGCGGTGCTGTACCGCCGTAAAAGAAGCGGTATGATACCTCACATGATGTCGCCTTACAAGAGAAGCCGCATAACCCAGCCGCCTATATTGGCGTATGCCGTGTGGGAGATATACCGGAAGACGGGCAACAGGGCTTTTCTCGAAAGGAACGCGGCAAAACTTGCAGGCTACCTGCTGTGGGACCTTAAATACCGCGACAGCAACGGCAACGGCCTGCCGGAATGGAAGACCGAACGCAAGAAAAACTGCCGCTGCGGCGAGAGCGGTATGGACAACTCCCCCAGGTTCGACAACCGCGACACGATGGACGCCATAGATTTTTCCTGCTTTTTCGCAAGCGACTGCGAGGCTCTTTCAAAGATATTTGCCGAACTCGGGGATAGGGAAAACGCCTTGCTTTGGCAAAAGAAAGCAGAGCAAACGGCGCAAAAGATAAACGAGCTTCTGTGGGACGAGGGCGACGATATCTATTATGACCTTCACCTCAACGGAAAGCATGGCAAGATAGCCACCTGCGCTTCGTTTCTCCCTCTTTTCTGCGGAATTGCCGACGATAACCGGGCCAAAAAGCTGGTAGAGAATCTTACCGACCCCGCCAAATTCGCCTCTCCGGTTCCCATACCCTCGCTTTCGATGGCGGACAGCAATTTTTCCTCGGATTTGTGGCGGGGCGGCGTATGGATAAATTACAATTATATGATAATCCACGGGCTCAAACGCTACGGCTACAACGAGTTAGCCGAGGAGATAAGGGCAAAGACATTATCCACGGTTAACAAGTGGTACGAAGAGGGCGGATGCCTGTACGAATTCTACGACCCCTTTGATAAAGAAAGGCCGGATAAGCTAATACGAAAAGGCGTAAAGCAGCCCGAGCCCGACTGGAGAAAGCACATGCACGCCATATGCGATTTCGGCTGGACGGCGGCCCTCACATTGTTGCTGATATTAAATAAATAACCAAAACAAAAAAGGCAGCCTTTGCGGGCTGCCTTTTGGTTTGAGTTGTTGTTTAGGACTTAAACGCTTCGAACACACTTTTAATCTTGTCTATTCCGCCTAAAGCGAGCAGAATGGCAAGCACAATCCCTATAAGTATAATGATGCAGAAGTAAGAGCGGGCGAAGCTCCTGCGGACGATGTTAGAGTCGCTTACGGCGAATACGATAAGGCATATAAACCCTATAAGCGGTATGCTGAATAATAGGTTATACCCGAAATATTCCCACGCCGACAACGGGCGGTATTTGCGCGGAAGGCGCGAAATTTCTTGTTTCTCATGACTTTTCATACTTCCTCTCCATATAATATTTTGTATACATTATATCAGATACCGTTTACAGGCGCAATATGCCTGCGGATTTATATATTAACATTTCAAAAATTCCTGTGATATAATATATTTAAGCAAAAACTTTCTTATTCCCGGGGGAGGAAGGATGCAATTTAGTTTTGTCGGAATAGTTTTCTTATCCGCCGATAATATATATCATACGGCATTTTAAGGGAAAGAGAATGAAGTTAAACCTTAAAAACACCGTTTACGCGTCGCTCGCTTTCGGCTGGATAACGATTTTCTGGTTCGGGTACGACAACCTTATCCAGACAATCAATATCGCGACTTTCGGCCTGAGGACGCCTATATCGGGGTTGATTCTGGCAATAGATAACATACTCGGGTTGTTCGTGCTGCCCTGTTTCGGGTGGCTTTCGGACAGGACAAAAGGCCGCTTCGGCAAGCGCACGCCCTACATAGTGGCGGGCACCGTGCTTTCGATGACGGGCTTGTTTTTTGTGGGGCTGTTCAGCTACAGGCAAAGCTTTGTAGGCTATGTTATCGCCCTCGTGGTGACGCTTTTCGGAATGGCTGCGTACCGCTCGCCAGCGCTCTCCCTCGTGCCCGACATCACGCCCGAGCCGCTTAGGAGCAAGGCAAACGCCGTTTCCAACTTGGTAAGCGCCGTCTTTAACCTTGTAGCGGTCGCCCTTGTCACGCCCTTTCTGATCGCCAGGTTTATAGATAAAAACAATTATTTCCCCATAATAGGGGGCATAATAATAGCCACTTACGCCACGATGGCGTTTTTTCTTTGGAAGGTAAAAGAAAACAAGCTGCTGGAAGGCCTCGAAGCCCAGCTGAAAACCTGCGCTCAGGAGAAAGCAAGCCCCGAATGCGAGCAAAAGCCCCGCCTTCGCGAGAGGGTCAGCAATAAGACACGCATACGCAACAAGGCTTTTCTTCTTGCCACCATTTTCTTTTTCTATATGGCTTACAACGCCCTTGTTTCCAACTTCACAAACTACGCCCACTATGTCTTAAGGCTGGAAATCCGCTCGCTTCCCCTCATCGTTATTCTGGGCGGCGCGATAGCGGGCTTTGCCCTTACCCCCGTCATCACAAGGCTCATTGGGCGCAAAAAAACCATTCTCACGGGCTTCGCCGTAATGTTTACGGCGTTTTTGCTGGCGAGTTTATTAATTATGCCGTTTATGGGCTGGATTCCTGAGCTGATTTCGCTTATAATAATGAACGTTTGTTTCGCTGTCGCGGGCGTGGGCTACGCCTTCGTGATGGTAAACATATATCCTATGTTTCTGGAGTTAAGCCGAACGACCAAAGTTGGCGAGGGGACGGGCGTATACTCCATGGCGATGACCGCCGCTATGGTGATAACCCCCGTGCTCTCGGGAATGCTTATAGAGCAGCTCGGGATGCTCACGGGAAGCACCTACTCGACGACGATAGGAAACACCGTGATAACAAACTACGGCGATTACAGGGCGCTTATACCATACAGCCTTTTTAATGTCGCCCTCGGCGCTTTCGCGATGATTTTCGTAAAAACCAAGCCTTCGGAGAAAGGTAAAAAAATATAACGGAGCAATTTATGGAAAACGACAAAAGACAAGAAAATGTCAACCTGGTGGACCCCCGCGACAAAATCCCGCTTTCCGAAAAGATTATATACGGGGCGGCCGATTTGTTCGGCGGCGGGCAGGCAACAATGCTTTCTCTCCTTTTGCTTATATTCTTCACCGACATTATAGGCATAAGCGCCGCCTACGCCGGCACGGTTATCCTGGTGTCCAAGCTTTGGGACGCCGTGTCCGACCCCATGTGCGGCATTATCTCGGATAACCTTAGGACAAAGATGGGCCGCCGCAAACCCTTTATGATAGTGGGCGGCATCCTTATAATCCCCGCTTTGGCGTTTTTATTCGCTCCGATACAGAACTTAGGCAGCCAAGCGGCCAAAGTCGCCTTCGCCGCCGCGGCTTATGTTGTGTACTGCACGGTATCCACGATATCCCAGGTGCCGTATATGTCCATGAGTTCGGATATCTCCTGCGACTACCGCGAAAGAAATATCGCCAATCTGATAAAGCTGGGCTTCGATATGCTTGCAGCCGTAATCTGCTACCTTGCCCCCAGCATGCTGTTCGAGGCGCTCAAGGAAGGCAGGATATCCCAAACCGCCTTCTATCTCATAATAGTGTTCGGCTTCGGGCTGCTGTTCGGCGCGCCTCTCGTAATAGCGGGATTTGTCGTTAAAGAGCGCGCCCCTTACCCCGCCGAAAAGTCCCGTTTCGACATTAAGGGCTGGATAAACTCTTTTAAGGTTAAATCCTTCAAATACCATATTCTTATGTATATCGGCTCATTTCTGAGCATGGACTTAATCTCCAACCTCGCCCTGTACTATGTCGCAAATGTCCTGAGGGGCGTACAGCTTTTTGGAAGAGAGATAGGCACGGTATTTATTATCGCGCCCATGATGGTGCTCGCGGGCCTTGCGATACCCGTATATTTCATACTGATGCAGAAAAAGACCAAGCAATTCTCCTACCGCGCCGGCATACCCCTTTATATCGCGGGCGTAATACTTCTTGCCGTCTATCAGACAAACTGGCCGGCATGGATAGTACTTGCCGCCGCCGCCATGATGGGCATAGGATTCGGCGGCGCGCAGATGATGCCCTGGATAGTCTTCCCCGACACCATAGAAGTCGCCGAACTAAAACTTGGCTACCGCCCGACGGGCAACTTCAGCGGCATTATGACATTCTCCAGGAAGATTTCAACCGCCCTCGCCATCCAGATTGTCGGCTTAGGGCTTACCTGGGCGGGCTATCAGCCGGGTACGGCGGGCGAGATAATCGTCCAGCCCCATTCCGTCCTTATCGCCATAAGGATAATGCTAGGCGTGTCCGTAACGCTCTTCCTGCTTATGGGCTTCTACGCCTCGGTAAGGTATAAGGTTACAAACAAAAAGCTGGATAGGATACGCTGCCTCACCGACGCCGCGAGAGAGGGAAGGGAGCTGACCGAAGAGGAGGCCAAAGAAAAAGAGGCGCTAATAAAAGAGCTTGCCTGATAAGAAATAAAAACGGCATATAAAAAGGGGCGCAATATTGCGCCCCTTTGTCTTTCCCGATTATCTTTTACATCGCCAGAGTGAAAATCCAGGCCGCGATAAGGATTTGCGCGGCGTAGTAGAGGCCGTGGTTTACGACTACAAGCAGCTTATCCTCTTTCTTGCCCTCGACAAAGTACATTGTGGAAAGCACGAGGTCGGAGAGAAGGAAGAGAATCATGGCCACGCACAGCATGACAAATTTGGCGTCGAGTATGGAAAGCCACAGCGAAAGCACGGTAAAGAAAATAAGGAAGGCGGCATAGAAAGCCGAAAAGGCGAAGTGCTTGCCGAAGTTGGCCTTCATAATCTTTAACGAAACGATCATAACTACGGGAGCCGCCGCGAGCGCGATAGCCGCCGAAGCAACCGAGGGAAGCCAAAGGTTGGGGATGGTAGGCGCCGCGATGAGGTAGGTTGCCGCTATCACAAAGGAGTGGTCGGCGGTGAAAGCGGACATACCCGAGGTAAGGTACAGGTCCTCAAACTCCGAGTGCGCGCGCTTAAGGTCAAGCACGATGTCGCCAACCATGCCGAAGGCAAGGCCCGCTACGATAAGGGCCGTGGCGTCGGGCATTTTGTTGCCGCCAAGGTATACGCCGATGCCTGCCATCGCGACAAACACCATCGAGGCAAGAGTCTTTGTAAGAAGCCCGTAGATGGGGGCCTTCGTTACCCTGATAACGATGAAGAATGCCGCGAACAGGGCGCTGATAACGGATAAAATGATTACCGCTGTTGTCATATATGTTAATTCCTCCAAAAAATTGATTGATACTTCCGTTATTGATTTTCTACTTCGGCAAGGAATTCCTTTACCGTCTGCTTGTATTCGTCGGGGTACTTAACTATCGAGCGCGCGTGCAGGGCCTCCTCAAACAGCTTCAGCCTTGCTTTGGGGTTTGCCTCGGAGAAGGCGTAGGCGTTGCTTACATCTACGACGGTATCCGCCTTGCTGTGCATGATAAGCACGGGGATTTGCAGCTTTTTCATCGCTGACAGGGCGTCTATTTCTTTGAACCTCATTCTTGCCAGAATGTAGGCGTTTACGGCAAAGCCAAGCTTAAGGAAGTTATACAGCCTCTCGCTTTTCATATAGGGCGAGGCAAGCCTCTTCATATCGGCGTAGCCGCAGTATTCTATAAGGAAGCGTATGCGGCTGTCCATAGCGGCAACCATAGTAGCGGTCGCGCCTCCCATAGATTCGCCGAATATCCCGAATTTGGCGCCGGGGAACTCTTTTTGCAGGATATCTATCCAGTCTATAACATCGTACTTCTCGTAATGCCCGAAGGTAATGCTGTCGCCCCCGCTTTGCCCGCTCCTGCGGTGGTCGGGAATGAAAACATTGTAGCCGAGGCTACGGAAAAGCTCCAGATACTTAAGCTGCCCGATGCTAGAGTTGTTATGCCCGTGGATAAGCAGTATAAACTTGTCGGTAGGGGTTTCGTTCATGTAAAGGCGGGCGAAAAGCCCGTAGCCGAAGCGGGACTGCCTGCTCATTGCGCGGTAGGGGATATCCAGCCATTCCTTTTGGAACTTTTTCTCGCGGGTTTCGTAGTCGATAAGAAACTCGTCGGAGCGCTTATCGGGCTTCATAAGTTTTCTTATAACCGCGCCCGTGATCCCGAAGTAAATAAGCAGCTGGACGGCTATAAAGCATCCTGCGATAATAAGGCCTATTTCCAAGCGTGTCATTTTATCTCCTTTTGCGGCTGCGCCGAAAAATAGCTTTATATTATTATAGGATATATTTTCCTCCGTTTCAATAAGATAGTTCAATAATATAAGAAAGATTGTATTATTTAGAATCATAATTATATTTAGCGCGGCTTCGCCCGGCCGGCGGAAAAGATAAGGTTTTTATAAAAAACCTGCCGTAATCGCTTGTAAAATTTCCAAAAAGGGATATAATTTGTAAGTCGGATTAAATTTCGCGCCCCATTCGGCAAAAAAATCAAAAAAATCCGAAAAATATAAGAAAATTATTTGACAGAAAAGTTCTATTTTGCTATGATGTTAAAGCTGTCGCCTGTCGCTACGGCTATTGGCGGCCGCCATCGAAGGAATATTGCAGTCATATGATTGTCAATTCCGGAGGTAAGCGAATGGTGATCCGTTCCGTCTGACTCGAATATAAGCGGCTAAAACCGCCTTTTATTTAGGAACGGGATGACACACACGGATAAGTGTACGGGAGTCAGGAACAATACTAGGAGGATTCACAAAAATATGGCAGGTCAAAAAATCAGAATCAAATTGAAAGCCTATGACCACAACTTGATCGATGCCTCTTGCGAGAAAATCGTCGAAGCCACGAAAGTAACCGGCGCCAGCATATCTGGCCCGATTCCGCTGCCTACGGAAAAAGAAATCATCACCATCCTGCGCTCTCCTCATAAGTATAAGGATAGCCGCGAGCAATTCGAGCTGCGCACCCACAAGCGCCTCATAGACATCTACAATTGCTCTTCGCGCACGGTAGAGTCGCTTATGAAGCTGGACTTGCCCGCCGGTGTTGATATTCAAATCAAGCTGTAAGAGGAGGCCAAATCATGGAAAAAGCTATTATCGGTAGAAAATTGGGAATGAGCCAGATTTTCGCCCAGGACGGCACATTTATTCCCGTGACCGTTATCGAGGCGGGGCCTTGTTCCGTTGTTCAGGTTAAGACAGAGCTAAAAGACGGCTACAACGCCATTAAGGTCGGCTTCGAGGATGTAAAGGAAGTTAGGCTCAATAAGCCCCTTATCGGCCAATACAAGCAGGCCGGCGTTGCCCCCAAGAAGGTTCAAAGAGAATTCCGCCTTGCCGACTGCTCCAAGTACGCCGTAGGGCAGGAAATCAAGTGCGATATATTCGCGGTTGGCGATCATGTCGATGTAACGGGCACGACCAGAGGCCGCGGCTTCACCGGCACCGTACAAAGATGGAACACCCACAAGGGCCCCATGGCTCACGGTTCGGGCGCCCACAGGATAGTCGGTTCGATGTCCGCCAACACCGACCCCTCCAGAGTATTCAAGAACAAGAAGATGCCCGGCCAATATGGTCACGAGCGTGTAACGATCCAGAATCTCGAGGTCGTCAAGGTAGACGCCGCGCGCAACATCATAATGATAGCCGGCGGCATCCCCGGCCCCAAGAACAGCCTTGTTGTTATTGCCAACACCTGCAAGAAGGTAAAGGCATCCAAGTGGTTCAAAGCTCCCGCGACCGCCAAAGCCGCAGCCAAAAAGTAAGGAGTGTGGATAGATCATGGAAATAAAAGTATTCGATACCAATGCTAAAGAAGTAGGCGTTATGGAAGTACCGGATTCCGTTTTCGGAGTCGAGTATAACGAACCCCTCATTCATCAGGTCGTGGTGGCGCTGCTTGCCAACAAAAGGCAAGGCACCAAGTCCGCTCTCACCCGCAGAGAAGTAAGCGGCGGCGGCATCAAGCCCTGGAGACAAAAGGGCACCGGCCGCGCCCGTCAGGGCAGCATCCGCGCTCCGCAATGGACGCACGGCGGCGTCGTATTCGCTCCCAAGCCCCGCGACTTCCGCAAGAAGATCAACAAGAGAATGAAGGATGCCGCTATGCGCAGCGTCCTCAGCCAGAAGCTTCGCGAAGGCAACTTCATCGTTATAGACAAGTTCGAAATCGAAGCTCCCAAGACCAAGCTTGTAGCGGCCATACTCAAAAATCTTTCGGTAGACAAGTCGGCTCTTCTGCTCCTTAAGGGCAACCACCCCGACATCGTCAGGGCCGCCCGCAACATAGAAAATCTTACGACGGCCGATGTCGCGCTCACCAATGTGTACGAACTCGTGCGCGCCGACAAATGCATCATCACCAAAGAAGCCGTCGAGGCAATAGCGGAGGTATACGCACAATGAACTTTTACGATATCATCATAAAACCCGTGCTTTCCGAAAAAAGCTACGACGGCATACCCGATAAGAGATATGTCTTTCATGTTCAGAAGAACGCCACAAAGACGCAGATAAAGCAGGCGGTCGAAACCGTTTTCGGCGTAAAGGTCGACAAGGTAAACACCGTAAGGATCCAAGGCAAAATGAAGAGGATGGGCAGGAACGAAGGCAGAAGGCCTTCCATCAAGAAAGCCTATGTCTATCTTGCCAAGGACAGCAAGGCCATCGAATTTTTCGAAAGTCTATCGTAATCTCAGGAGGATCGCATAATGGCTGTCATCAGATATAAACCAACCTCTCCCGCGCGCCGCAATATGACCGTCCTCGCCTACAAAGAGCTTAAGGCCGGCACGCAGAAGCCCGTAAGGAGCCTTCTCGTAAGCAAGTCCAAGACGGGCGGCCGCAACTCGACGGGGCGCATCACCGTAAGGCACATCGGCGGAGGCAACAGGGTAAAATACAGAGTAATCGATTTCAAGCGCAATAAAGACGGTATCCCCGCCAAGGTCGCGGGCATCCAGTATGACCCCAACCGCAGCGCTAACATAGCTCTTCTTCACTACGCCGACGGCGCCAAAGCCTACATTCTCTGCCCCGTAGGGCTAAATGTCGGCGACACCGTCATAAGCGGCCAGGGCGCCGACATCAAGGCCGGCAACGCCCTCCTGCTTCAGGACATCCCCGTAGGTACCACCGTACACAACATCGAGCTCCAGCCCAACAAGGGCGGGCAGATCGCCAGGGCAGCGGGCACCTTCGCCCAGCTTATGGCCAAAGAGAACGGCATGGCTACTCTCAGGATGCCCTCGGGCGAAATGAGGTATGTTTCCCTTCTTTGCAAAGCCACAATCGGGCAGGTCGGCAACCTCGACCACGAAAATGTGAGCATCGGTAAAGCCGGCCGCACCCGCCATATGGGTATCAAGCCCACCGTACGCGGCTCTGTTATGAACCCCGTAGACCACCCGCACGGCGGTGGCGAAGGCCGCTCGCCCATCGGTAGGCCCGGCCCCGTCACACCTTGGGGCAAGCCCGCTCTCGGTTACAAGACTCGCAAGAAGAATGTTACCGACAAATTCATTATCAAACGCATAAACTAGGAGGCTATAGATGAGCAGATCAGTAAAAAAAGGCCCGTATGTAGCGGAAAGCCTTATGAAGAAAGTCGTTGCCATGAACGAATCCGGCGATAAGAAGCCAATCAAAACCTGGTCGAGAGCTTCCACTATCTTCCCAGAATTCGTCGGTCATACCTTCGCCGTTCATGACGGCAGAAAGCATGTGCCCGTATACATCACCGAAGATATGATAGGCCACAAGCTTGGCGAGTTCGCGCCCACCAGAACCTTCCGCGGCCACGCGGGCTCCAAGACCACGGGCAAGAAGTAATCAGGAGGCAGACAATGGCTACCAGAATAAGAGAAAAAACCAAGCAAAGACAAGAGAACAAGGATAAGCGTCCGTACGCCGTCGCAAAGCACATAAGGATTTCTCCTTATAAGGTAAGGGCGGTGCTCGATGTCATCCGCGGCAAGGGTTACAACGAGGCGGTCGCTATGCTTAAGAGCATCAATAAGTCCTCCAGCCTCCCCGTGCTCAAGGTACTCAATTCGGCTGCTGCCAACGCCGAGAACAACCTGGGGATGAACAAGGACGAGCTCTATGTGGCCGAGTGCTTCGCCGATCAGGGCACCACAATCAAGAGGTATATGCCTCGCGCCCGCGGCAGGATTGGTGCGATCCTCAAGAGGACATCCCACATCACCGTTATTCTAGACGACGCAGCCAATAAATAGGAGGACAGATATAATGGGTCAAAAAGTAAACCCTCATGGTTTGAGAGTAGGCATCATAGAAGGCTGGAATACCAAGTGGTACGCCGGCAAAAGGGACTTCGGCAAAAACCTCCTCGAGGATTATAAGATCCGCGACTACATCAAGACCAATTATTACGACGCGGCCATCTCCAAGATAATGATCAGCAGGGCGGCCGACACGATAACGATAGATGTATACTGCGCCCGTCCCGGCGTCGCCATAGGCAAGCTCAGCAAGCCCGCCAAAGGCGAAGGCAAGATAGAGGCGACCCACGCTTCCGTTCCCGGCGCTGCCGGCGACGACAAGAAGAGGGGCATCGACGCCATCAACAAAGAAATCGCCAAGATAATAGGCGCCGGCAGGTCCTTCAATGTTAACATCCACGAGATAAAGAACCCCGACCTCGACGCCACTTTGGTTGCCGAATCTATCGCAGCGGCTCTCGAAAAGAGAACCCCCTTCCGCAGGGCGATGAAGTTCGCCATGGGACGCGCGATGAGAGCGGGCGCCAAGGGTATCAAGACGATGGTAAGCGGCAGGCTCGACGGCGCCGAAATAGCCCGCAGCGAGAGCTACCACGAAGGTTCGATCCCTCTGCAGACACTCAGGGCAGAGATAGACTACGGTTTCGCTACCGCCCATACCACATACGGCACCATAGGCGTAAAGGTATGGATCTACAAGGGCGAAGTGTTCAACAGAGTTAAAGGAGGTAACAACTGATGTTAATGCCTAAAAGAGTAAAGAGGAGAAAGCAGCAGCGCGGCAGAATGACCGGACGCGCCACCAGCGGCAATAAGATTGCCTACGGCGAATTCGGGCTCGTTGCGACCACTCCGGCATGGGTTACCAGCAATCAGATAGAAGCCGCCCGCGTAGCGATGACAAGATACACAAAGCGCGGCGGGCAGGTATGGGTAAACATATTCCCCCACAAACCCATCACGAAGAAGCCGGCCGAAACCCGCATGGGTAGCGGTAAGGGCTCTCCCGAGTATTGGGTAGCGGTAGTAAAACCCGACAGAGTATTGTTTGAAATGGCGGGCGTTTCCGAGGAAACGGCAAGAGAAGCGCTCAGGCTTGCCGCCACGAAGCTTCCCGTAAAGTGCAAATTTGTTAAGAAAGAAACTTCGGTTGCCCCCGCGACGACCGGAGAAGGTGGTGAGTGCTAATGAAAGCGAAGACATTTTTTGAAATGAGCGATAAGGAACTTATCAACAAGATTGCCGAGCTCAAGGAAGAGCTGTTCAATCTCAGGTTCAAGCACGCGATCAATCAGCTCCCCAACCCCATGGTGATCTCTCAGTGCAAGAAGGACATCGCCCGCGCGAAGACAGTCCTTAATCAGAGGGCCACAGCGGCCAAAAAAGCCAGCAAATAGGAGGACGGACGATGGATAGGAATCTCAGAAAAACCAGAGTGGGCGTTGTCGTGAGCGACAAAATGGATAAGACCATCGTGGTCGCCATCGAGGAAAAAAAGAAGCATCCTTTATACAAAAAGTATATAAAGACAACCAAAAAGATAAAAGCGCACGATGAGCTCAACGAATGCGCCATTGGCGACAAAGTCGAAGTTATGGAAACCAGAAAGCTTTCCAAAGACAAGCACTGGCGTCTTGTAAGCATCATCGAGAAGGCGAAGTAGGAGGATAGCGCAATGATACAACCTCAAACAAGATTGAAAGTCGCGGATAACACCGGCGCGAAAGAAATAATGTGCATAAGGGTTCTTGGCGGCTCGTTCGTAAGATATGGCACCATAGGCGACATCATCGTCGCGTCCGTAAAGACCGCCACCCCCGGCGGCATGGTAAAAAAGGGCGATGTCGTAAAGGCCGTTATAGTACGCACCCACCAGCCCATCACCCGCAAAGACGGCTCTTACATCAAGTTCGACGACAACGCGGCCGTTATTATAGACAACGAGAAGCAGCCCAAAGGCTCCCGTATCTTTGGGCCAATAGCGAGGGAACTCAGAGAAAAGAACTATATGAAAATCATTTCTCTTGCTCCCGAGGTTCTGTAGGAGGCAACAATGGCAAAGCTTAGCATCAAAAAAGACGATTATGTAATGATTATCGCCGGCAAAGACAAAGGTAAGTCCGCCAAGATAATCGGTATCGACGCCAAAAACGGCAGAGCGCTCATCGAAGGCAAAGACCTGACGGTGATCAAAAAGGCCGTTAAGGCCCGCAAGGCTTCCGATAAGGGCGGCATCATCGAGCAGCCCGCTACGATAGCCATCAGCAATGTAATGCCCATTTGCTCTTCCTGCAACAAGCCCACGAGAGTAGGCCGCGGCACCGAGAACGGCGAAAGGGTTCGCATCTGCAAGAAGTGCGGCGCCGTGCTCGTAACCAAGAAAGCATTCGGCCGTAAGGGCAAGGCCGCCAAGGCCGAGGAAGCCGCCCCCGCCGAAACCAAGGCGAAGGCAGCCGTCCGCAAGAGAGTAAAGGCCGCCGCCGAAGCCGAAAATACCGCGGCTACCCAAGAATAAGGAGGCAGACCCAAAATGGCAAAGAAGATAGAAGAAGCGGCGGTTCAGGCAGCCCCCGCCCAAAAAGAAACAGTAAGGCTAAAGGTCAAATATCAGCAGGAAGTGGCCCCCGCCCTCATGAAGGCTTACAACTATAAGTCGGTCATGGAAGTGCCCAAGCTCGAAAAGATAGTCCTCAATATGCGCCTCGGCGATGTTAAGGACAACTCCAAGAGCCTCCAGTCCGCCGTACAAGAGCTCGAGCTCATTGCCGGCCAGAAGGCGCTTGTAACCCGCGCCAAGAAGTCGGTTGCCAACTTCAAGCTCAGGGCCAAACAAGAGGTAGGCGCCAAAGTCACCCTCCGCGGCGACAGAATGTGGTACTTCTTCGACAAGCTTGTCTCGGTAGCCCTTCCCCGCGTTCGCGACTTCAGAGGTGTCTCCGCCAAGTCCTTCGACGGCAGAGGCAACTATGCCCTCGGCATTAAGGAGCAGCTGATATTCCCCGAAATCGCTTACGACCAAGTAGAAAAAGTAAGAGGCTTCGATATCAGTTTCGTAACGACGGCTAAGACCGACGAGGAGGCCAGAGAGCTTCTGCGCTTGCTCGGTATGCCTTTCGCGACAAAGTAGGAGGTTAAACGATGGCAAAGAAAGCTTTAATCAATAAGCAGAAAAGAAAGCAGAAGTTCTCCACAAGGGAATACACCCGCTGCACGATATGCGGAAGGCCGCACGCGGTTCTGCGCAAGTACGGAATTTGCAGAATATGTTTCAGAAACCTGGCGTACAAGGGCGAAATACCCGGTGTTCGCAAGGCCAGCTGGTAGGAGGTTAATATGACATTCACAGATCCAATCGCAGATATGCTTACCCGTATCCGCAACGGGCTGACGGCCAAACTCGAATCGGTTGATGTACCGGCATCCAAGGTTAAGATAGCCATAGCCGACATTCTCGCCGAAGAGGGTTATATAAAATCCGCTACTGTTGTAAAGAACGAAAACAAGGCTCAGGACACCATCCACATAGAGCTCAAGTATGTCAACAAAGAGAAGGCTATAAGGGGCCTTAAGAGAATATCTAAGCCCGGCCTTCGCGTGTACGCAAAGAGCGACGCCCTCCCCAAGGTTCTCGACGGGCTGGGAATAGCCATCATCTCCACATCCAAAGGCGTTATGACCGATAAGAAGGCCAGAAGCTTGGGCGTGGGCGGCGAAGTGCTGGCGTTCATTTGGTAGGAGGCAAACGATGTCACGTATAGGAAGAACCCCCATAGTGATACCCGCAGGAGTCACGGTAAATATCAAAGACAATCTCGTAGAGGTTAAGGGCCCCCTGGGCGCTCTCTCGAGGACGATAGCCAACCCCGATGTTAAGGCGCAGGTTATAGACGGCAAGGTTGTTGTAACCCGCGACAACGAGCAGAAAGAAACCAAGGCAGCCCACGGCCTCTACCGTATGCTTATAGCCAACATGGTCGAAGGCGTTTCCAAGGGCTTCGCCAAGTCCCTTGTTATAAACGGCGTAGGCTACAAGGCCGCCGTGCAGGGCGACAAGCTCGTTCTTTCGGTAGGCTACAGCCACAATGTCGAGCTTGAGGCCCCCCAAGGCATCAAGGTCGAAACGGCGTCCCCCACCGAGATAGTCGTAAAAGGCATCGATAAAGAAGCGGTCGGCCAGTTCGCCGCTACCATAAAGGCGATACGCAAGCCCGAGCCCTACCACGGATACGGCATCCGCTACAAGGATGAAACCATTATCCGCAAGGAAGGCAAGGCCGCCGGTAAGAAATAAAGGAGGGGCTAAAGCATGATTAGTAAGCCAGATAAAAACGCTATAAGAGTAAAAAGGCACGAGCGCATGAGATTCAAGCTTTCGGGCACGCCCGAGAGGCCCCGTCTTAATGTGTACAGGTCGCTCAACCATATCTACACCCAGATTATAGACGATGTAAACGGCGTAACCATAGTCGCGGCCAGCACCGTCGAGAAGGAAATCGCCGCCAAGGTCGAGGGCAAGACCAAGACCGAGGCCGCAAAGATCGTCGGAAAGGCGGTAGCCGAAAGAGCGCTCGAGAAGGGTATCAAATCCGTGGTATTCGACCGCGGCGGGTACATCTATACGGGCCGCGTCCAGGCGATAGCCGACGGCGCCCGCGAAGCCGGACTAGAGTTTTAGGAGATTGTGATCATGGCAAGGAATGACAGAGAAAAGTTTTCGAGAGAACAAAAGGACGACCTCATCAAAAAGACGGTGTCCGTAAACCGCGTCGCCAAGACCGTTAAAGGCGGCAGGAACATGCGCTTCTCGGCTCTCGTAGTCGTGGGCGACGGCAAGGGCAGGGTAGGCGCCGGCATGGGCAAGGCCGCCGAAGTTCCCGAAGCCATCGAGAAGGCTACCAAGGCTGCCACCAAGGCGATGTTCACGGTAGCCACCAACGGCACAACCATCCCCCATCCCACACTCGGCGTGTTCGGCAGAGGCAAAGTTGTTATGCTTCCCGCCCAACCCGGTACCGGCGTTATCGCAGGCGGCTCCGTCCGCGCGGTGCTCGAGGTAAGCGGCATAGCCGATATCCGCACGAAGTCCATAGGCAGCAACAACCCCATCAACTGCGTAAAGGCTACCATAGCCGGGCTCAAGAGCCTGCGCACGGCCGAACAGGTTGCCCAAATCCGCGGCAAGACCGTAGAAGAAATTCTGGGTTAAGGAGGGCTTAGGCAATGAAGATTAAGATTACACTTGTTAAAAGCGCAGCCAACCGCCTGCCCAACCAGAAAGCGAACCTTATCGCTCTCGGGCTCAGGAAGCGTAATCAGTCGGTCGTAAAAGAGGATCGCGCAGAGATCCGCGGGATGATAGACAAAGTCGCTCATCTCGTAAAAGTCGAAGAGGTTGCGGAATAGGAGGTACAATATGAAACTGCATACGATAGCACCCGCCGAAGGCGCCGTTACCGCTCCCAAGAGATTGGGCAGAGGCATTGGCTCGGGGCTCGGCAAAACATCGGGCAAAGGCCATAAAGGACAATGGGCCAGAAGCGGCGGCGGCGTTCGTCCCGGCTTCGAGGGCGGCCAGATGCCCATCACCCGTAAGATTCCCAAGAGAGGCTTCAAGAGCCCCTTTAAAAAGGAATTCACAATTATCAATGTCGGCGAACTGGAAGATTTCGACAACGGCACCGTCATCTCGGCGGAATACCTGTTGGAGAACGGCTATGTAAGGAGCATCGCTCCCGACGGCCTCAAGATACTGGGCGACGGCGAACTCACCAAGAGCCTCACCGTAAAAGCTAACAAATTCAGTCAGTCGGCTGTCGAAAAAATCGAGAAAGCAGGCGGCAAAGCAGAGGTAATTTGATGTTACAAACTATCAAAAATGCTATTCAAACTCCCGAGATAAGGAAGAAAATGCTTCTCACACTGCTCTTTATCCTTATATATAGGATAGGATGCTTTGTGCCCATTCCCGGACTGGACATCAACGCGATGGGGCTTTCCAATATAGCCTCCACCGACTTCCTCAAGATGCTTTCCACGATCACCGGGAATTCTTTCCAAAACGGTACTTTGTTTGCGTTGGGTATAGTTCCTTTCATCAACTCCTTCATTATAATGCAGCTCCTTACCCTCATAATCCCCAAACTCGAAAAGCTCAGCAAAGAGGGCGAGGACGGCCGCAAGAAAATTACCCAATACACCAGATATCTTGCCGTATTGCTGGCAATAATTCAAGCTATAGGCATTATATTCGCGTGGCGTGACTTTATAATCCCCGTATTCGGCGAAGGCACCGTAAGCGAAGTGTTTACAATGATATTCATTATCATCATACTTACCGGCGGCTCCTCCCTGGTTATGTGGATAGGCGAGAGAATCACCGAGTACGGCATCGGCAACGGCACATCGCTCATAATATTCGTGGGTATTGTATCGTCGCTCGGCACCTCGATTTACACGGCGGCTTTCATAACCATTCCCGACCAGGTCGCGACAGGCGACTTCACGGGTATATGGTATCTGATGGGCTTCATAGTGCTTGTAGTGCTGCTGTTCGGCTTCATCATCTTCGTCGATATGGCAGACCGCAAAATCACCGTGCAATACGCAAAGCAAATCAAGGGCAATAAGATGTACGGCGGCCAGAGCACGCACATTCCGATTAAGGTTAACGCCAGCGGCGTTATGCCCATCATATTCGCCAGCTCCCTTATTATGTTCCCGCAGATGATTATAGAGTTCGCGGGGGCGGGCTCTTCCAAGTTCGGTATGTTCTGGGCCGAATGGTTCGGTACAAACGGCAACCTCTACGCGCCTATCACCTTCCTGCTCATCATATTCTTCGCGTACTTCTACGCGCAGATACAGTTCAATCCCGATGATGTGGCGCGCATGCTGCAGCAAAACGGCGGCTTCATACCCGGTATCAGGCCGGGCAGGTCGACTAGCGACCACCTCCGCCGCATAAACAACAGGCTTACTCTGTTCGGAGCTTTATTCCTTGCCATCATAGCCCTCATACCCACGCTGATACTTCAGCAGATACCCGGCTTCAGGGCTTTGGGCTTCGGCAACGCCTTCTCGGCAACAGGCCTGCTCATAGCGGTGTCCGTAGCTCTCGAACTGCAGAAGCAATTAGAGTCCCAACTGCTTATAAGAAACAACAAAGGGTTCCTCAAATAATGAAAATAGTTCTTTTAGGCGCGCCGGGAGCCGGCAAAGGCTCCCAGGCCGTCAAAATTGTAGAACATTATAAGATACCTCACATCTCGACGGGCGACGCCTTCCGCGACAACATCGCCAGAGGCACCCAGATAGGGGTTTACGCCAAGTCCTTTATGGACAAGGGCCAGCTCGTCCCCGACGATGTTGTGGTAAAGATTGTGGCGGAAAGGCTATCTAAAGACGACTGTAAGAGAGGTTTCCTTCTGGACGGCTTCCCCCGCACGATCAACCAGGCTGTGGAACTTGACAAGATTACCGGCATCGATGTTGCCCTGAACCTCACGGCAGATCCCGAAATCGTTATGAAGCGGCTTACGGGCAGAAGAAGCTGCAAGTGCGGCGCGCTGTATCACATCGCTACCTACGACAAGGAAACCTGCGAGAAGTGCGGCGGCACGCTGTATATACGCGACGACGACAAGCCCGAAACCATAAAGAAGCGCCTTGATATATACGCGCAGACAATAGACCCCATATTGGAGTTCTACGAGGCTAAAGGCGTTCTGATTACGCTAAACGGCGACAGGACGGTAGCCGAAGTATTCGAAGATGTAAGAAGGATACTTGATGATATCGATTAAAAGCGAAGCCGAGCTTAGCTATATGCGCAGGGCGGGCGCCATAGTGCGCGACCTGCTCGAGCTTATGGCCGAAAACGCCAAGCCAGGGGTAACCACCCGCAGGCTGGACGCCATAGCCTACGACTTCATCAAGAAATGCAATGCGACGCCATCCTTCCTGGGGTACGGCGGTTTTCCCGGCACGATATGCGCCTCGATAGATTCCGAGATAGTGCACGGCATACCGGGCAACAGGGTACTCGAAGAAGGCATGCTTCTTAAGGTAGACGCTGGCGCCTGCTTCAACGGCTTTCACGCCGACGCCGCGAGAACCTTCGCGATAGGAAAGATATCCGAAGAAAAGAAAAAGCTAATGGATGTCTGCCGCGAAAGTTTCTTCGCGGGTATATCCGTCCTTAAAGACGGGGCAAGGCTGGGCGACCTCGGATACGCCATCCAGAGCTATGTAGAAAAACAAGGTTTTTCGGTGGTGAGAGAGCTGGTAGGGCACGGAATAGGCACTTCGATGCACGAAGACCCAAGCGTACCAAATTACGGCGTAGCGGGCAGAGGCGTAAGGCTGGCAAAGAACATGACAATCGCCGTAGAGCCCATGATAAATATGGGCACCCGCCATGTAAGGCAGCTTAGTGACGGCTGGACGGTAGTCACGATGGACGGCAAGCCCTCGGCCCATTACGAGAATACCGTCGTCATAAAAGAGGACGGGGTCGAAATCCTGACAATATAACTATGAAAAGCATAGAAGTTGGCACAATAGTATATTCGATTCGCGGCCGTGACAGCGGCAGGTTCTATATCGTTGTCGAAGTCGTGGACGACAAATTCATCAAGATAGCCGACGGAGAGCTTCGCCGCATAGATAAACCAAAGCTTAAGCAAATCAAGCATGTCAAGACCGACGGTTCGTCTATACCCAAGCTCGCCGAAAAGCTCAAAGAAGGCAAAAAGATATTCGACGCCGAGATCAGGAGTTCGCTCCGAAGTCTAAACGCATAAAAATCTGGGAGAGTGTTATGTCTAAGGAAGACACCATCGAAGTAGAAGGTACCGTAATCGAAGTGCTCCCCAGCACGACATTCAAGGTCAGGCTAACCAACGGGCATGTGATCACCGCGTATCTGAGCGGGAAGATGCGTATGCACTATGTCAAGGTTTGCGAAGGCGACAGCGTAAGGATAGCCATAAGCCCTTATGACCTCAACAAAGGCAGAATAATTTACCGCAACAAAAACTAGGAGGACACAAGAATGAAAGTCAGACCGTCTGTCAAACCTATGTGCGACAAGTGCAAGATCATCAAAAGGCACGGCAAAGTTATGGTGATCTGCAGCAAAAACCCCAACCATAAGCAGACTCAAGGCTAAAAACAACATAATAACGCGACATGCTTTTGCTTGCAAAGAGGTTCATTCTGTTTGCAAGCAAAGGTATTCTGTGTTATAATTTTACAGTTAGGCAAAAAACTTCGGGGCGGCTGATCCGTTTTCCACCGGCGGATAATCCCGAAGGGTCTATATAGATACTTACATAAACAAAATTTGGAGGTTCTAAATGGCTCGTATAGCAGGTGTGGACTTACCCCGCGAAAAGAGAGTTGAAATCGGGCTCACCTACATATACGGTATTGGCAGAGCGACATCTAATAAGATACTCGCCGAGTGCGAAATCGATCCCAATATCCGTGTAAAGGATTTGACCGAAGACCAGATAGTAAAAATCCGTGACTACATCGAAGAGCACCTTCATGTCGAAGGCGACCTCAGAAAAGATGTAATGCTCAACATTAAGCGTCTGATGGAAATAGGCTGCTATCGCGGCGTCAGGCATCGTAAGGGGCTGCCCGTTCGCGGACAGGACACCAAGCGCAACGCCCGTACCCGCAAAGGCCCGAAGCGCACCGTGGGCCGCGTCAAGAAAGCCCAATAACAAGGAGGTAGGCAATAATGGCAGCAGCCAAAAAAACTACAATCAAGAGAAGAAAAGATATCAAGCATGTAGAGAAGGGACAGGCGCATATTCACGCCTCCTTCAACAATACAATAGTGACATTCACCGATATGCAGGGTAATGTGGTTAGCTGGTCGTCCGCCGGTAAACTCGGGCTCAAGGGCAGCCGTAAGGCAACTCCCTATGCCGCCCAGATGGTAGCCGAAGACGCCGCCAGGATCGCCAAGGACATGGGAATGCGCAAAGTCGAAGTCTATGTTAAAGGCCCCGGCCAAGGCAGAGAGTCTGCCATAAGGGCTTTGCAGGTAGTAGACCTCGAGGTAACCAAGATACAGGATGTATCCCCCATACCTCACAACGGTTGCCGTCCCCCCAAACGCAGAAGGTTGTAATACAGGAGGAAACGACAAATGGCCAGATATACAGGACCCGTTTGCAAACTCTGCAGACGCGAAGGTACAAAATTATTTCTAAAGGGCGACAGGTGCTTCAGCAAGAACTGCGCCGTCGAGAAGCGCCCCAAGGCTCCCGGACAGCACGGGACAGCACGCAAGAAGGCTTCGGGCTACAGAATTCAGCTGCGCGAGAAGCAAAAAGCCAAGAGGGCCTACGGGCTTTTGGAAAAGCAATTCCATCACTACTATGAACTTGCCGAAAAGCTTCGCGGCGAAACCGGCGAGAACATGCTCGTTCTCATAGAGCGCAGGCTCGACAACATAGTATACCGCATGGGCATCGGCACCTCCAGGGCTCAGGCCAGGCAGCTTGTCAACCACGGCCACATCACCGTTAACGGCAAGGTAGTGGATATCCCCTCCTACCTCGTAAAAGCGGGCGACGCCATTGCCGTAAAAGAAGGACACAAAGACAAACCCTTTTTCGCCGAACTCAAAAATTCCAAAATTTCCAATCTTCCCAAGTGGCTCAAGTTTGATACCGCCACCCTCAGCGGGGAAGTAGTAGCTCTTCCGACCCGCGCAGATGTCGACCTGTCCATAGCCGAGCACATGATAGTAGAGTTGTACTCCAAGTAATTTGGTAAGGAGGATTGCAAAACATGATGGAAATGTTAAAACCCAGAATCACTACGGAAGAGCCCAATAAGTCCGAAGCGACATTCGTGGTCGAGCCCCTCGAGAGAGGCTACGGCATAACGATAGGCAACTGCCTCCGCAGGATACTCTGCACGGCCCTTCCCGGCGCGGCCATCATCGGCGTAAAGATCGAAGGCGTCAGCCACGAGTTCTCTACGATACCCGGCGTCCGCGAAGATGTGGTCGATATAATCCTCAACCTCAAGGAAGTCGCTATAAGAGTACACAATCCCGAGAAGTTCGAGCCCACCGTAGTTACCTTGGTAAAGAGCGGCGAAGGCGTCGTAACCGCGGGTGACATCAATGTGCCTTCCAATATTGAGATTACCAACCCCGACGCTGTCATCTGCACGATGGACAAAGGCGCCTCCATCAATATGGAGCTCACCGTTGGCACGGGCCGCGGCTATGTAAGCGCTAAGGACAACAAGAACCCCAAAGCGCCCATCGGCTATATACCAATCGACTCGCTGTTCTCGCCCGTAATTTCGGTTAGCTACAATGTAGAGAGCACCCGCGTAGAGCAGTCCATCGACTACGACAAGCTTTACATCAATGTGCGTACCAACGCGGCATCTACCCCCAGAGAGGTTATCGCTCTCGCCGCTAAGATAATGCAGGACCACCTCAAGCTCTTCATCAATCTTGTCGAGAATATGGAGAATGTCGAGACCCTCGTAAGCCGCGACGAAGACAAACAAACGAAAGTAATGTCCATGAGCATCGAAGAGCTCGATCTTTCGGTAAGGCCTCTCAACTGCCTCAAGAGGGCAAACATCGTCACGGTTGAAGACCTCATCAAGAGAACAGAAGAAGATATGCTCAAAGTTCGCAATCTCGGCCGCAAATCCCTCGACGAGGTTATCCGTAAGCTCGAGGCTATCGGTTTGAGCTTGGCAAAAAAGGACGATTAAGGAGTAACTAAGATATGGCAAGTGTAAGAAAACTAGGCAAAAGAACAGATCAGAGAGTACAGCTTGTATACAGCCAGGCGGCCGAGCTCCTTTGGTACGGCCAGATCGAAACGACGGTAGAGAGGGCCAAAGAAGTTCGCAAGGTCGCCGAGAAGATTATCACCTTGGCAATCAGGACATATAAGGACACCGTAAAGGTCACCAAGCAGAAGACCAACCTTAAGGACGAGAAAATCGATGTCGAGTTTATAAACGACGGCCCGAAGAAGCTCGCTGCCAGAAGGCGCATGATGGCTCTTCTCCCCGACCTTCAGGAAATCCAGGGCGACAAAGAAAAGAAGAGCGCCTACAAAGAGCGCACCAAGGATATCGCCCATCCTCTCATCGAGAAGATCTTCCGCGTATACGCTCCCAAGTACGACGCCAGGGCCCAGGAACTCGGCCAGGGCGGCGGCTACACCCGCATCCTCCGTTTGGGTAAGCGACGCGGCGACGATGCCAACAAAGCGATACTGCAACTCATCTAAACAAAGCAAAGCTGCCGACAGGCAGCTTTTTTCTTATATTCGGTTACCCAAAATACAGTTCAGGGCAACTATTGCGGGCGTCAGCCCGCTTTTTATTTATATAAGGGCTATTCTCGCGCTGCGCCCACTTTTGTTGACTTATCCCTCATTTATATGTTAATATTATTCTATCATTTTGGAATAATGGAATATTATGGTACTTCTGCTGGATGTGGGCAACACAAATATCAAAATAGGTGTCGTGATAGACGATAAAATCGTGCGCACCTGGCGTATCGCTACCGACCACAACAAGACCGCCGACGAGTACGGTATGATTTTCCTCGAGCTTCTTAGCTCCATCGGCTACAACTTCGACCAGGTAGAGGGCATCATAATAAGCTCCGTCGCTCCCGCCATAAACTACACCATCGAGCATATGTGCTCGTATTACACCAAGAGAAAGCCCATTATGGTAGGCAGCGGCATCAAAATGAACATAAAAATAGATTATACGGTCCCCGAAGAACTGGGGGCGGACAGGATAGTAAACGCCGCCGCGGCTTACTCCATCTACGGCGGGCCGTGCATAACGGTAGACTTCGGCAGCGCTACAACCTTCGGCATAATCGACGAAAACGGGCATTTTATGGGCGGCGCGATAGCCCCCGGTATCAAATCGAGCGCCGAGGCCCTCACCAACACGGCGGCAAAGCTCCCCCGCATCGAGCTTATACGCCCCAAGTCGATAATAGGCAAAACCACCGTCGAGAATATGCAGGCGGGCGTCATTTACGGTTTTTCCGGGCTTGTAGAGGGTATCATACGGGATATGATAGACGAGAGCGGCTTCAAGGATGTAAAAGTCATCGCCACGGGCGGTATGAGCCAGCTTCTCACCTCCGGCGGCGAAAAGTACTTCAATGTTATAGACAGAGCGCTTTCTCTTAAGGGCTTAAAAATACTGTACGACATGAATAAAGGAGATCATCTATGAAAAAGGTAGGAATCGCCCTGCTTGGTTTGGGGGTTGTAGGTTCGGGAACTTACAGGATTTTGGAGAAAAATAAAGAATACATCAAAAACCATTACGGCGTCGAAATCGAGGTGATGCACATTCTCGAAAAGGATACCACCAAAGCCGAGGCTTTGGGCATCGACAAGAGCATTGTTTCGGTGGACATAAACAATGTCATAAACAACCCGAATATAAGCATAGTAGCCGAGTTTTTCGGCGGCATAGAGCCCGCTCGTTCATTCCTTATCGCTTCGTTAAGGGCAGGCAAGAGCGTGGTAACATCCAACAAAGAAATGCTCGCGAAATGCTGGCAGGAGCTTGACGCCGCCGCGAGAGAAGGAAAGGCAGGGCTTTATTTTGAAGCAAGCTGCGTTGGCGGCGTGCCAATTATCCGCACCCTTCAGGAGAGTATGCAGGGCAACAACATCCTATCCATTATGGGCATTGTGAACGGCACCACCAACTACATCCTTTCCAATATGGCGGACAAGGGGCTGGAATACTCTGATGTCCTCAGGGAAGCCCAGCGCCTGGGCTACGCCGAGGCCAATCCCTCCGCCGATGTCGACGGCTTCGACAGCATGTACAAGCTTTCCATCCTCTCCACCCTTGCTTTCCACAAGAGAATCCCCCTCGACAAGATCTACCGCGAGGGCATAAGCAAAATAAGCAAAAAGGATATCGAAATAGGCAAAGAACTGGGCTACACGCTTAAGCTTCTCGCCATAGGCAAACTTGCCGACGGCAAGATAGAGGCTCGCGTGCACCCCGCCTTTATACAAAACACCCACCCCTTGGCAACCGTTAAAGGCAGCTTTAACGCCGTGATGATAGCAGGGGACAATGTGGGCGACATTATGCTGTACGGCAGGGGCGCCGGCGACCTTCCCACGGGCTCGGCAATCGTTTCGGATATCGTCTTCTGCGCAAGGCAGACCGAGCATATCCTGCCCGTATTCGCCACCCCCAGGGACACCGACTTCTCCGACGATTTCGACAGCAAGTACTACATCCGTATGTCCGTAGCCGACAAGAGCGGCGTGCTTTCCAAAATAACGGGCGTGTTCGGCAAGTACGATGTAAGCATAGCCACAATGCAGCAAAGGCAAAGCGGCGACGACCCCGCGGTTGCCTCCGTCATCTTCTTCAGCCACGAAAACCGCGAGAAAAATGTTATGCGCGCGATAAGCGAAATCAAATCGCTTAACGAAGTTAAAGAAGTAGACGCGGTAATAAGAGTAGTAGACTAAAAACATAAAGCGGCTTCAAACCGAAGCCGCTTTTTAATAACCGCAACTATAAAGGGCGCTTGTTTGCGCCCTTTAATTATGTTTATTTGTTTTCTCCCCTGATGTCCTTTCTCTTGATTTTGCCGCTTATCGTCTTGGGAAGCGTGTCCACATACTCTATAATTCTGGGGTACTTGTAGGGGGCTGTTACCTTCTTGACATGCTCCTGAAGCTCTTTGGTAAGCTCCTCCGAAGGGGTGTAGCCTTTGTTAAGTATTATTGTGGCTTTTACAACCTGCCCGCGCTCAGGGTGGGGGGCTCCCGTGATGGCGCACTCCAATACGGCGGGGGGCTCCATAAGGGCGCTTTCTACCTCGAAGGGGCCGATGCGGTAGCCGCTGGACTTTATTATATCGTCCTTGCGGCCCACAAACCAATAGAATCCGTTCTTATCCCTTACCGCAAGGTCGCCGGTGTGATAGTAGGGCGTATGAAGCGCGGCATGAGTGCGTTCGGGGTCCTTATAATAGCCCGAAAGTAACCCAAACTGGTTGTTTCGTATCTTTATGCAGATTTCGCCCTCGACATCGCTTTCGGTAATCTCGTTGTCCTCGTCGTCCAGCAGGGCGACATCGTATATGGGCATCGGAAGGCCGAGGCTTCCCGGGGTGGGGGTGCCGTAACGGGAGTTGGCGAGCATGGCGACGCTTTCGGTTTGCCCGAAGCCTTCGCGGATTTCAAGCCCCGTTATCTCCTTAAACTTGCGGAACACTTCGGGGTTAAGCGGCTCGCCCGCCGTCGTAATGCTAACAAGGGAGGAAAAGTCGTATTTAGAAAGATCCTCGCGGATAAAGAAGCGGTAAATGGTGGGCGGCGCGCAGAAGGTGGTTATCTTGTATTTTGAAATAAGCGGGATGACATCGGTGGGGGTAAAGCGGCCGTAGTAGTCGTAGTTGAATACGGCGGAGCCTGCCAGCCATTGTCCGTACAGCTTGCCCCAGCTGAATTTCGCCCAGCCGGTTTCGGCCATCGTGAAGTGCAGGCCGTCGTCTACAACGCCCTGCCAGTAGTAGGCGGTTATGACATGCCCGAGAGGGTATTTGTAATTTAACATTACCATTTTGGGGTAGCCGGTCGTGCCCGAGGTGAAGTATACAAGCATTGTGTCGTCCAAAGCGGGGCGGGGCTGCGGGGGGAGGTCGTCGGAATACTTTTCAAGCTCTTTGTGGAAATCCAGAAATCCTTCGCAGTCGCCTATGGTAAACAGGTACTTGAGGGATTTGCACTCGGGAGCCGCTTCCTTCACATAGTCGGTTACTTCCTTTTCGTTTATGCAGAAGATAGCCTTTACATCGGCGCTGTTGCAGCGGTACTCGATATCCTTTACGGTAAGAAGGAAGGTAGCGGGCACAAGCACGACGCCCAGCTTGCAGCAGGCTATGTTAAGGAGGTAATACTCGTAGCGGCGGTTAAGCATAGTCATTATGAAGTCGCCTTTTTTGAGCCCCAGCCCGAGCAGCATATTTGCCGTCTTGTCGGTTAGCTTCTTAAGCTCGCCGAAGGTTATAATCTTTTCGTCGCCTTCGTGGTTGCACCAAACGATGGCCCTCTTTTCGGGGGCTATGCGGGCGTATTCGTCCACAACATCGTAGGCAAAGTTAAAGCTTTCTACGGGTTTGAACTCAAAATTCTTTACGAAATCCTCATAGCTTTCGAAATCAACACGCTTTAAGTATCTGGACAGTAAGTTCATCTTTCGCTCCGATTTTCGCCGCTATGCGGCCAGTTTAATAAGCAAAAACGCTTAATGGAAATAAGTATAGCACATCAAAAAGCCTATAACAAGCATAAATCGCCGTTTTTAAGCGGATAAATTTACATTTTACTTGTCTTGTTTTGCCGTTGCCTTGACTTCAAACGGGGTATATTGTATAATTGATATGAACATCGTTCCGCCAAGTGGCACAAAATGTAGAATTATGACGAAAGAAAACAGCATACAATCAGTAGACAGGATATTCTCGATAATCGAGAAAATCGCCGATTACAAGCAGGGCGTAGGCATTTCGGAGCTTGCCCGCGAGGTCGGGCTGCCCAAAAGCACCGTTCACAGGACGGTAAAGGCGCTAACCGAAAACAATTACCTCGCCAAAGACCAGGCAACCGACAAGTACAAACTGGGGTATAGGTTTATCGCCATAGCGGGAAGCTACACCTCTAAGCTAGACCTCAGGGAAATCGCCTCGCCGTATGTACGAAACATCGTAAACAAGCTGAATGTAACCGGCCATATAGCGGTAAAACAGGGCGACTACGCGGTGTATATCGAAAAGATACTGCCGTACTCTTTTGCCTGCACCTATTCGCAGATAGGCAAGACCATAGAGCTTTATTGCAGCGGGCTGGGCAAGAGCCTTCTTTTGGGGCTAACCGATACCGAGCTTGTAGAATACTTCCGCAGGCTTCTTCCCCGCAAGTACACCCCCAACACATTGGATATAATAGCCTTGCAGAAAGAGCTTGCCGAGGCAAGAAAGACGCTAATAACCCGCGACAACGCCGAGCACGAGGAGGGCGTCTACTGTCTTGCTACCCCCGTGTTCGACAACTACAACAAAGTGATAGGGGCGATAAGCATTTCGTCGCACGAGAAGTCCCTCATAAACGACGAGGAAGCCAAGGCGATGCTTCTCGAGAGCGGCAAGCAGGTAAGCAAGCAATACGGAAAAATAATATAAAATGCCCCGCGTTTTCGCGCGGCGAAGGAGAGCGTCATGATGAATATTAGATACGCCGTTTCCAAGAAAGAGTTTTCCAGGATGAACACAGAGGAACTGAGGCAGAACTTCCTTATCGAAAGCCCGTTCATAACGGACACGATAAACCTTACATATTCGCACTACGACCGCATTATAGCGGGCGGCGCGCTGCCCGTTATGCAAAAACTAAAACTTAAAGCGGGCGAGGAGTTAGGCGCCGAGTATTTCCTGCAAAGGCGGGAGATGGGCATTATAAATATAGGCGGCAGCGGCGTGGTAACTGCCGACGGCACCGAATACAAAATGAAAAAGTACGACTGCCTCTACCTCGGCAGAGGGGTTAAGGATGTAACTTTTTCTTCGGACGACCCCGAAAACCCCGCTTATTTTTACATCAATTCGACCCCCGCGCACAAAGAGTACCCCTCCAAATTCATACCTTTAGAAGAAGCCGTACACCTTCAGCTCGGCAGCCAGAAGGAGTGCAACCGCAGGGTTATCAACAAGTATATTATCCCACAGACCGTGCCTACCTGCCAGCTTACGATGGGGCTCACCATATTAGAAGAGGGCAGCAACTGGAACACCATGCCCACCCACACCCACGAAAGGCGTATGGAGGTTTACCTTTACTTCGACATCCCGCAGGATAATGTCGTATTCCATATGATGGGCAACCCCACCGAAACCCGCCACATAGTGGTGCAGAACAAGCAGGCGGTTATCTCGCCCAGCTGGTCTATCCACAGCGGGGTGGGCACCCAGAATTACAGCTTCATCTGGGGCATGTGCGGCGAAAACCAGGAATTTGACGACATGCAGGGCGTAAAAACCACCGACTTAAGATAAGGGCGCGAACCCACCGCATTATACCAATATATAAAGGAGAGCCAAATGATACTGGATAAATTCAGGCTGGACGGTAAAATCGCCATAGTAACGGGCAGCAACACGGGGCTGGGGCAGGGCTTTTGCGTAGCCCTCGCCGAGGCGGGCGCCAGGGTTTTGGGCGTAGGCCGCCGCGACAGCGAAGAAACCCTTGCCATGATAGGCAAGGATAAGTTTGCCTATATGATAGCCGACCTTGGGGATGTCGGCTGCGTCGATAAGATTATCAAGACGGCTTTGGACACCTACGGCGGCATAGATATACTTGTTAACAACGCCGGCATTATACGAAGGGAGGACAGCCTTAACTTCACCGAGAAGGACTGGGACGAGGTCATGAATGTAAACCTCAAGACGCTATTCTTCCTTTCGCAGGCGGCGGCAAGGGTTATGGTAGAGCAAAACAGGGGCGGCAAAATAATAAATGTCGCCAGCATGCTCTCCTACCAGGGCGGCATAAGGGTGCCCAGCTACACCTCCAGCAAGAGCGCCGTTAAAGGGCTTACGATGACGCTTGCCAACGAGTGGGCAAAGTATGGCATAAATGTTAACGCCATCGCCCCCGGATATATGGCTACCAACAACACCGAGGCCCTCCGTAACGACCCCGACCGCAGCAAGGCAATCCTCGACCGCATACCTGCGGGGCGCTGGGGCACTCCCGAAGATATTATGGGCGCGGGGGTATTCCTCGCATCTTCCGCAAGCGACTATGTAAACGGCTTTACGCTCGCCGTAGACGGCGGCTGGCTGGCGCGCTGATTATAAATTAAAAGGGAAAAACTATGGTAATCGCGAGAATATCCACAAACGAGGGCATACGCTATGCCGAGGTAAAGGGCGGCAGGTATTATCTTATAGAGGGCGACTGCTTCGATATTAAGGGCGTTTCCGATACCCCTTACGAGGGCGAAGTTAAAATTCTGGCGCCCGTCGAGCCCACAAAGATTATAGCCTTGGGGGCTAACTACAAAAAGCACGCCGAAGAGCTTAAACTTAATGTAAACCCCACCCCCACGATATTCCTTAAGCCCCCGACGGCGGTTATAGCCGACGGCGACGATATCGTTATGCCAAGGGGAGCCATCAGGGTGGATTACGAGGCCGAGCTTGCCATAATAATCGGCAAGGACTGCCGCTTTGTAAGCGCCGAAGACTATGCCGGAGTAATTCTGGGCTACACCTGCGCCAACGATGTAACCGAAAGGGCATTCCAGAAGATAGACGGGCAATGGGCGCGCGCCAAGGGGTTCGACACTTTCTGCCCGCTGGGCAAGTACATCGTAACCGACATAGACCCCTTTAATTTAGAACTTAAAGCCATAAAAAACGGCGAAGTAGTGCAGCAGGGCAACACCTCGGATATGATTCACGGCATACCCCGCATTATAGAATTTGTAAGCGGCATCATGACCCTCAAAAAAGGCGATGTCATACTAACAGGCACCCCCGAAGGGATAGGGGAGATAAAAGCGGGCGATACCATAGAGATAGAGATAGAGAAAATCGGCTCGGTGGCAAACAAAGTCAGAAACGAATAAATAATTATTTGTAATTTAACAAGCGAAAGGGCTGCCTTGGCAGCCCTTTAATTTTTGGCGAAAATTTTTTGTAAAATTTTGTTATTTTTT
>DGDU01000029.1:25786-62112 GCA_002385605.1 Christensenella sp. UBA3944 | reverse complement strand
GGCAAGTTTTTTGCATTTGCCATTTTCGGGGTTTAAAATTGTTGTGAAAGAGCACCCGCGGACACAAAATTCTTTTAACTTTTCAGCGTTGTTCGGGCATAATTCCTGCCGCGGCCCGAAGATTTTTGTCCCGAAATCTGCCCGCTTTGAATTAAGCGGTAAAACAAAAACGGGTAAACGGCGAGGCGCTATTGACAAACAGTATTTATAATTATATTATATTATAAATAGCTACGCGCATTTTCAAAAGCGTATCTCGGAGGCAATATGAAAAAAAAGGTCTTGCTGGTTATTCTCGCGTTAGTTTGCGCTATCGGATTGGCTGCCTGTGACATTTCCGCTATTATCGGCGGCGATGATCTTGTCAGAGAATTCACCATAACCTTCGAAACGGACGGAAGCGTATATTCCACGCTCACGACAAACGGCAGGGATGTCATCACCCTTCCCGACCCGCCGGCAAAGGACGGCTACATTTTCGACGGCTGGTATTTCGACAAGGAAACATGGCGCAAACCTTTAAGGGAGGATACCTTGCTTTCAAGACCCATTTTCTACGACAAGACCGTTTACGCAAAATGGAGAGAGCGCGAGGACGAGGAGCAGAAGGACCTCACTTACCGCATAGAATTTGACACCGACGGCGGCACGCCCGTCGCGCCCATTAACACCAACCGCATAGAGACCGAGCCCGTCACCACCAAAGAAGGCTACATATTCGAGGGCTGGTATCTT
This sequence comes from Christensenella sp. UBA3944, assembly GCA_002385605.1. GTDB lineage: Bacteria > Bacillota > Clostridia > Christensenellales > DTU072 > Firm-09. The sequence continues at coordinate 61,377 of DGDU01000029.1, read as the reverse complement.
TTCAAAACTTCCACACAAAGAATTTCATTCCCCTACATACCCGATTTCGACCGCACCCTTTACGCAAAGTGGAGAGAGCGCCCCATAGATTATGACATAATAGAGTACACCGTTTCCTTCGCCAAAGGCGACGAAACGGGCGGCGAGATCACGGGCGAGATTCCCGAAGACCAAACCGTTTTAAGGAACAGGGAAATCGTGCTTCCCGCCAACCCCTTTGCCAAAGAGGGTTATGACTTTCTGGCGTGGAGCGACGGGCAGGGCTACTATAATCCCGGGCAATATTATACCGTGACCGCCGATGTTACCTTTACGGCAATCTGGAGGCCCAGGACACAGGCCCAGAAGTTCAGCCTTTCCTTCGGCCCCGGCGACGGCGAGGGCATCACAGGCAATCCTCCCGCTTCCGCCGAGTACGAAGCCTACGAAGAAATCATCCTTCCCGCCAACCCCTTCACCCGCGCGGGCTACAGGTTCGCCGGCTGGTACGACGCCGTGGCGAACAAGGTATATCAGGCGCAAGGCTCCTACACCACAGCGGCAAGGGCGACAATCCTTGTGGCAAGGTGGGAGATTATAAATTACGCCATAACTTACTTCAACATTTCGGATATCGTAAACATCGGCGACTATCCCGCCACATATACCATCAATACCCCGACATTCAGCCTTCCCGCGCCCCAGCGCCTCGGATACTCCTTTGAAGGCTGGTACGCCGACCCCGACTACACCACCCCCGCCGTTACAACGATAACCGCGGGCAGCACGGGCGAAAAGGTATTCTACGCCCGCTGGAGCAGGATAGAGCTCACAAGGCAGCTTAACGCCCAGGGCACATACACGATAACGGGCTACACCAGCAACTCTTCCGAGATAGTCGTACCCGACAAGCTGGATAATATCCCCGTAACCGAAATCGCCCCCGGCGCCTTCCGGAACAACACCTCGCTTACCTCGCTTATAATCCCGTCCAGCGTAACACGCATAGGCGCGGGTATACTTAGCGGCTGCCACAACCTCGTAAGCCTCACTATCCCCTTTGTGGGCGAGTTCTCCTCGGGCAACACCGCTAGAAACAGCGTGCTTGGGTATCTCTTCGGCGAGGTAGCGCTTAACGAGCCGGGCGCCGTCGTGCAGTACTACACCGACAACCCCACGGTTGCCTTTGCCGTTAACTCCAAACTTAAATTTGTGACAATTACCTCGGCAAGCTCGGTTCCCGCTTCGGCTTTCCAGAACATACTTTCGCTCGAAAAGGTTACCTTAAACAGCAATGTGCTTGCCATCAGCCGCCAGGCCTTCGCGGGCTGCGCCGCTCTTAAGGAAGTAGACTTTGCCTTCGCCCCCGTAACCACGATAGGCGCAAGCGCTTTCGCGGGCTGCTCTTCCCTTAAGACATTCACCGTCCCCTCGACGGTGGTAACATTGGGCGCAAACTGCTTCGAGGGCAGCGGAATAACGACGCTAACCATACCCAACTCTGTAAACGAAATCGGCAGGGGCATACTTGCCTCCACAAATATAGTAACCCTTTCGGTGCCCTACATCGGAAGGATTAAGGCGCCCGCCGTAGCTTCCGAGGGCGTCCTCGGCTACTTCTTCGCCGAATCCCCCTCGGGCGTAGAGCAGTACCTCTCCGAAACATCTTCGGCAAGGTACGCCATACCCGCAAGCCTTACAACACTTAATGTCACCGACGCCACAAGGCTGATGTACGGCGCCATAAGCAACTGCTCGGGCATCAGAAACCTTACATTAAACAGCGCCATTACATTTATTGCCCCCTATGCCCTTTACAACACGGGCATCACGGGCGTGACCCTTGGCAACGCGCTAACCTCGATAGGCGCGTACGCCTTTGCCCAAAGCAAGCGGCTGTACTCTTTGTACATACCGTTTTCGGTTACCACATTGGGAGAAAGCGCCTTCCGCGGCTGCACAGCTCTTACCGAAGTTACCTTTGTTGTTGGCAGCAGGGTGACGGCGATACCTCAAAACTGCTTCCGTGACTGCACAGCCCTCAATAAGCTTACGCTGCAAGAGGGCATAAGGTCTTTCGGCGATTCGGCTTTCCGCAACTGCTCTGACCTGCCCACGGCTTATATACCCAACTCCACACAGACGATAGGTGCTTACGCCTTCGCTAATTGCTCGTCGCTGTCTTCGAGCAGGGCAAATAACGACCAATCCGTAATCATACCCGCCACGGTAACCTCGATAGGCAACAACGCTTTCGAGAACTGCTCCTCGATCAGGGTGCTTACCTTTACCGCGGGCGCGCTTGCCACGATAGGCGATTACGCTTTTGCCGGCTGCACGGGCATCGGCACCACCGAAACGGGAAGCATTGCACGCACGACGATAACCATACCCGCTAGCGTAACGGAAATAGGCGACTACGCTTTCTATAACTGCGTAAATGTTTCGAGGCTTGACCTCAACAGGGCTACCTCGAGGCTTGCCGAGATAGGCGAATACGCTTTCGCGGGCTGGACAAACCTCGGCAGAAGCTTCGACGAGGGCACGATTTATACCTTAGAGATACCTTCGAGCGTTGTGACGATAGGCGCCCACGCATTCCGGAACGCTTCCAGCCTCCGCCAGATTGTCTTCGAGGGCACCAAGCTAACGACAATAGGCGCGTACGCCTTCGCCGGCGCCTCCTCTTTGGGGCTTAACCTTGCGGGTAATGTTAACGATAACTACACTTTAATGATACCCGACTCCGTAACGACGATAGGCGACTACGCCTTCGCGGGCACGGCTCAGGCCCCCGTAAGGATTCGCAACTTTATATTCACCCAGGATTCGACCCTCGCTTACATAGGCGCTTACGCCTTTGCCTACTGCAGCGAGATTACCCGCATAGATATAGGGAGGTTTGTAAGCTACATCGGCGAGGGCGCCTTCAGGGGCACCTCGAGGCTTTCCGCCATCGATGTTTCCGCCCAGAATATGTATTATCTGTCCATAGGGCACAGCCTGTATGACAGGGTCGGGAACTCGGCGACAAAGCTTATAAAGTACGCTACCGGCAGGACGGATACCGCTTACACCGTCTACGAGGGAGTTGTCGAGATAGGAAGCTACGCCTTCGAAACAGACAAGACCCTGCAAACAATAATCATACCCTCGTCGGTAACCGTAATAAGCAAGAACGCTTTCGAAGGCTCGTCGGCGGAGATAGTCTTCGACAGGCCGACAATAACCGTCATAAGCGATTACGCCTTCTACGGTTACGAAAGGGATACCCTTAACCTTCCCGCCAGCCTTCTGACTTTGGGCGATTACGCCTTGGCGGGTTCGGATATCGCGTTTGTGAATATACCGCAGTCGCTTCGCAACATCGGGGCGTACGCCTTCGCGGGCACGCCGATAACCGAAATCACCATACCCGCGGGCGTTATTTCCATAAGCCCCGCCGCGTTCGCCGGTTGCGATAACCTCGCTTCCATAAATGTAGCCCCGGGCAACGCCCTTTACACGGCGTCCGAGGGCGTGCTGTATGAAAGAAGCGACCTCGGCAGGGTGCTGCTCCAGTACCCCGCCGCCAAAGCGGGCACATCTTATACCGTACCCTCCGATGTCGTTGCCATAAAGTCAAAGGCGTTTGATGGCGCGAGGCTTACAAGCCTCGTCGTACCCGACACCGTAACCTCGATAGAAGAGGGCGCGTTCTTCGGGCTCGGCTCGCTTGTATCCTTAACCGTTCCCTTTGTCGGGCTTTCGGTTTCCAGCCCCTCGACTTTGGGCGGCATGTTCGGCGCCGTAACCGAGAACACCTCGGGCGCGGTAAGGCAGGGGCAGGGCTACTATATGGTGCCCGCCACCCTCGCCAATGTCACGCTCACCAACGCCAGGGATCTTGCGAACTACGCCTTCCAGAACCTGCGGCTTGCCTCGGTAAACCTCGGCAACAAGCTGGAAACGATAGGCATTTACGCCTTTGAAAACTGCACCGCCGATGTAGTGTTCGGCGCGGGCAGCATAATTGACAGGATAGGAGTTTACGCCTTCGCGGGCTTCGCGGGGCAGTCTGTCGCCATACCCGATTCGGTTGTTAACATAGACGAATACGCCTTCAGGGGCGCCGCCGTTAAAGATATCACATTCGGGCAGAACAGCTCGCTCGCGGGCGTCGGGCAGTACGCCTTCAGCCTCTCGGCTCTCGAGGCCCTTTACCTGCCCGATACGGTCGTAAGCCTCGGAAGGTCTATACTTGAGGGCGTGGGCAACCTTACAGGGCTTTCGCTTCCCTTCATCGGCTCCACTCCCACCGACTCCGACAATACTCTTGCCTATATCTTCGGCGCATATACAACCGCCTTCGAGGGCGCGATAGCGCAGACAAGAAGGAACGGCACCACCGTTTACGCCGCCATACCGAGAATAGAAAGTATAAGGCTTGCCGCGAGCGTTGTGCCCGTGGGCGTCTTTATGAATGTAAACGCGGGCGCCATAACGCTTGAGGCGGTGTCGCTTATTAACGAGTACGCCTTTACGGGCTGCCGCGCCCAGGTAGTGTTCGGAGAGAATTCCACAATTTCGAGCGTAAGAAGCTACGCCTTCGAAAATTACGCCTACACGGGCCCGATAGCCTTACCCGCAACCGTTACCACGGTTTCGCAAAACGCATTCTACGGCGCGCGGATTTCGGCGGTATCCTTCGGAAACGGGCTGCAGTATATAGAGAACAACGCCTTTGCATACTGTGTAAATCTCGGCTCGGGCGGCGGCACCCTTACCTTGCCCGCAACCCTGCAAGCCATAGGGGTTGGCGCTTTCTACAACACCGCTTACAGCTCGGTGTATATCCCCGCCGAAGTGAGCGACATAGGCGAATATGCCTTCGGCGTATGCGAGAACCTCACCGAAATAAGGGTAGCATCGGGCAACCCGTACTATAAAGACACAAACGGCGTCCTTTACACCAAAAACGGCGAGACGCTGCTGCAATATCCTTCACATTCGGCGAATACAGAGATTTCCGTGCCAGCCGGGGTTAAGGTGATTTCGAGATACGCATTCGCGGGCAATACCGCCATAACCTCGGTTGTGCTGCCCTCGACCTTAACGGCGATAGAAGAATACGCCTTCGCTGGCTCGGCGGAAAAGCCGATGGGGCTTACGAGCGTAATCTTCCAGGGCGTAAACAGCGACCTTGCCACGATAGACAGATACGCCTTCGCCTTCTGCGTCAACCTGACATCGGTTACCCTGCCCCGCAACCTTGTCGAAATTAGGGAAGGGGCGTTCTCGGGAAGCAAAGAAGCCCCGATGGGCCTGCAAGCCGTAGTGTTTGACGAGGGCTCGAGGCTTTCGGTGATAGGTGACAGGGCGTTTGCTTACTGCGCTTCGCTTGAATCTCTGACTGTGCCGCGCAGCATAACCACGATAGGCGAGAGCGTGCTTGAGGGCTGCGAGTCCATCGAATCGCTTTCGCTGCCCTATGTGGGCGCAACCCCCGAATCCACGGGGAGCAACGCCGTGCTCGGATATCTGTTCGGCGAAGCGGCGACCATCACGGCCGGCTCGACAATGCAATACTACAGCGCCACCGACTACGCATACTTCAACATCCCGATGTCCTTAAGGTCGGTAACCCTCACGGGCTCGACATCGTCGGACAAGGCCACAAGCGTACCTTACGGCGCCTTCTACAACTGCGGAAGCATAGAATGGATAAACCTGCATGCCGACATGCTTGTGATTAACGCCTACGCCTTCTATGCCTGCACCTCTATAAGAAGCATAAGCATACCCGGCAAGGTGACGACGATAGGCGCGTACGCCTTCGCGGGCACCAACTACCGCCCGATGTCCCTGGAAACGGTAACGATAGGGCAAAACTCCAACCTGTTCACGATAGGCGAGGGCGCCTTCTACAACTGCGCCCTGCTTACCTCGTTCTATCTGCCCGTAAACATCACAGCGATAGATAGGTATACCTTCTACAACACCGCCGAGATGTCGCAGTTTACGCTGCATTCGGGCTCGAGGCTGTACAGCATAGGCGAGTACGCTTTCTATAACAGCGGGATTACAGGGCTAAATGTGCCCGCCGACATCGAAACGATAGGCAGGTCGGCTTTCGAGAATTCGAATATCGCTTCCTTCACGATTGCCGTTCCGCAGGGCGCTTACCGCCTGACATCGATAGGCGACAGGGCGTTCGCGGGCTGCGTAAACCTCACTTCCTTCTTTGTGCCCGGCTCGATCACGGCTAACGGCATGGGCAACAGGGTGTTCTACGATTGCGTGGCGCTCGAGAGCGTAACATTCGCAAACGGCGCGCTTGCCGACCTGGGCGAATACGCATTCTATAACTGCTACTCGCTTGAGAGCGTGACGCTCCCGAACTCCCTCGCTTCCATAAGGGATTATCAGTTCTACGGCAGCCGCTCCTTAAGGTCTATAAACATCCCCGCTTCTGTAAGGACGATAGGCGCGTACGCCTTCGCCGGCAAGGACGGCATAGCGATGAAGCTCGAAAGCGTGTCTTTCGCTTCGGGCAGCGTGCTCGAGAGCATCGGCGCTTACGCCTTTAACCTCTGCTTCTCGCTTACAACCGTGCAGATTCCCGACTCGCTAGAAACAATCGGCGAAAGGGCATTCTATAACTGCAACAAGCTCTCGACCCTGCAAATAGGCGTAAGTTCTAACCTCAGGGTGATAGGCGATTACGCTTTCTCGGGCTGCGTGGCCCTAACCAACATATTCATTCCGCAGGGCGTAGAGCATATCGGCGAGGGCGCTTTCAGGAATACCGGCTTCACGCTTATCGATGTGGACGAAAATAACTCATATTATATGTCGCACGAAGGTAACCTTCTCTCGAAGGACGGCGTGAGGTTTATTAAGTACGCTTCCGCCAACGCGCGCATGTCTTATACCCTGCCCGCTTCGGTTAGGGTGATAAGCAGCTACGCTTTCGCCGACACCGTAAACCTTAAGACGGTAACCCTTCCCGAAGGGCTTCTCGATATAGAAGAGTACGCCTTCTCGGCTTCAGGCCTGGCCTCGCTTACCATTCCCGAAACCGTGCGTACGATAGGTTCTTACGCCTTCACCAAATCGGCCTCGCTTGCGGTGTTCGTCTTTGACGGAAACAGCGAGCTGCAAACGCTTGGCTCCTACGCCTTCTTTAACTGCACGGCCCTTATCGAAGTCATACTGCCCTCGGGTATTGTCGAGATACCCGACTGCCTGTTCTACGGGTGCGTGTCGCTGTATAAGGTTGGCATGGGCTTCGTTACAAAGATAGGCAAGAGCGCCTTCTACGGCACCGTAAGGCTTACCCAGATTACCCTGCCCACAACACTTACCTCGATTGGCGAGTATGCTTTCTTTAACTGCGCGTCGCTTTCTTCCTTCACCGCCGGGCCCAACCTTTCCTACATCGGCGTCGGCGCTTTCGCGGGCTGCGACTCGCTTACAAGGATTGAGGTAAGCCCCGAAAACGATTACTATGTATCGCAAAACGGCGTTCTGTATACCAAGAATTATACCGAGCTGCTTGTTTATCCCGCCGGTAAACCCGAGGCGACATACATAATTAACTCGCGCACGACGAGTATAAGCGCTTACGCCTTTATGTCCGCCAAAAACCTCAAGTCGCTGTCGCTGCCCCTTAGGATTTCCTATATAGGCAACAAGGCCTTCTACGGCGCGACCTCGCTTGTGATATATGCACAGGCGTCGGGCAAGCCCTCGGGCTGGCATTCGGAGTGGAACACGAGCTGCCCCGTATACTGGAGCGCCACCGTTTATAACTACGGCACCGACTTCCAGTTTGTATACGATTCAAACGGCAATGCCATAATAACAAGGTATCTCGGCAGCGACGGCACCGTAACCTTCCCGACCGAAGTCTGGCTTGTGGACGCCGTAGACCCCATACCCGTTGTGGGCATCGGAAGCGGCGCCTTGCTGGGGCTTAACCATGTGTACTCGGTGCTGATACTTAATAACATCACTTACATAGGCGAGCGCGCCTTCGAGAATAACCCGAGGCTGACGATATACTGCCAGGCCGCGGCGGCGGGCGAAAACTGGCATGCCGATTGGAATATATCGGGACGCCCCGTCTACTGGTCGGTTAACGCCATTAACACCTACGCCGGAAGTTTCGAGTACATTATCGTTAACAGCTCGAATGTAACCATAACAAGGTATATCGGCGGCTCTCAGGACCCCGAGGTTCCGCAGGTTATAGACGGCATAAATGTAACAAGGATAGGGCCGTACGCCTTCTCGGCAAGCGACATCGTGTCGGTAAGGCTGCCCTCGACACTGCAAGCCATAGATACATACGCCTTCGCCTACTGCGAAAACCTCGCCTCGGTATCCATTCCCGCAAGCGTGAGGACTATAAACAATTACGCCTTTGCCTACTGCACATCTTTGGCGGCGGCGAATATCGCCCCCTCGAGCGGGCTGCTTTCGACCCTGGGCTGGGGCGTGTTTATGGGCTGCTCGGCTCTCGAGCAGATAATAATACCCGAAACCGTTTCGACAATGGGCGGGCAGGTGTTTAAGGACTGCAAATCCGATTTGACGATAATCGTGCGGCATACATTAAGCGCGGGCGAGCCCGCATCCGTTCCCAACGGCTTTAACAACCAGTGGAACATGAAGGGCTACCTTAACGGCGTAGCGCAGTTCTATCAGTTTGTGTGGCAAAGAGCATAGCATAAATTAAAAACCGAAGTTAGGAGTTAGGGTATATTACCTGTACTCCTAACTTTTGGTATGTATAACGGAGTATTATATGGAGTTTCCTTTCAAATTGAAGCCCGTGACGATGGACTACATCTGGGGCGGCGAAAAGCTGAATAAATTCTGGAACAAGGCCGGCGAGAGCCAAAAGATTGCCGAAAGCTGGGAGCTTTCGTGCTACCCCGGAAGGGAAAGCGTGATAGTAAGCGGAAAGCACACGGGCAAAAACCTTGCCGAGTACCTTAAGGAGTTCCCCGAGGCGTTGGGAAGCAGGAAGTTTGAGAGATTCCCCCTTCTTGTAAAGCTGATTGACGCCACGGGCGACCTTTCGGTTCAGGTGCACCCCGATGATAAGTTTGCCATGGAATTTGAAAACGAATTGGGCAAGACCGAAATGTGGTATATCGCCGACGCAGACGAGGGATCTTCTATATATTTCGGCTTCAACCGTGATGTGACCAGAGAGGAGCTGAGGCAAGCCATAGAGGGCGGAACGCTGTGCGAACTGCTGAACAAAGTGCCCGTAAAGGCGGGTGATGTCTTTTTCGTAGAGGCGGGCACCGTGCACGCCCTGCTAGCGGGCATTACAGTAATCGAGATTCAGCAAAACAGCGGCGTGACTTACAGGATGTTTGACTATAACCGAGTGGACGCGAACGGAAACCCCCGCGAGCTGCACATCGAAAAGGCCATAGCCGTCGCAAACCTTAATAAAAAAGAAATACCAGACCCCGACAGAGGGACGGATATATATAAAGAATATAAGATAAGGCCGCTTGCCGACTGCCCGTATTTCAAAGTTAGGGAGATAGACATAAACGGCATTTACCCCATATTCAACGGCGAGAGTTTCACAACCTTTACAGTCGCCGAGGGCGAGGGCGTGATGTTCGACGGCACCAGCGTTCAGAAAGGGGATACGGTGTTCGTGCCCGCGGGGTGCGACACAGCCATAAACGGCAGGATAAAGATAATAGAAACCACATTATAAAAAATATATAAAGAGGTAATTATGTATTATATCGGTATCGACATCGGAGGAATGTCCATCAAGGGCGGGATAACCGACGAAAACGGCAATATCCTCGCAAAAGGAAGCATCGTAACAAAACCCTACAACCCTTACCGGGAAACAGTAAAGGATATCGCGGGCCTGTGCAAAAAGCTAATGGCGGAAGCGGGTATTACCGAAGCCGACATAAAAGGCGTTGGCATGGGGATACCCGGCACTATAAACAGCCAAAAAGGCGTTATAACTTACTCCAACAACATACACTTCGAGAATGTGCCCATTGTTAAGGAGTTCAGAAAGTACATAGATGTGCCCACCTACATCGGCAACGACGCCAACTGCGCCGCTTTGGGCGAGATGGTGTTCGGAACGGGCAAGGGCTATAAGGACGCCATATTTATCACGCTGGGCACAGGCGTGGGCAGCGGTATTATTATAGACGGCAAGATATTCGAGGGCAAGGACGGCGCCGGCGCCGAAGCCGGGCACATGGGCATAAGGATTGGCGGCGATAAATGCACCTGCGGCAAGAGAGGCTGCTGGGAATCCTACGCCTCGGCAACCGCCCTTATAAGGCAAACCCAAAGGGCGATGAACCGCCACCCCGAAAGCCTTATGCACAAGGTTGCCGCCGAACACGGCAAGGTTAGCGGGCGCACGGCGTTTATAGCCGCGAGAGCGGGCGATAAGGCCGCTCTGGGCGTTGTAAACAGGTATGTAAAGTATGTTTCCGAAGGGCTGATTTCCCTCGTTAACATTTTCCGCCCCGAGATTCTGCTGATTGGCGGAGGAATATCCAACGAAGGCGATTACTTCATCAAAAAGCTTCAAAGACAGGTTAGCTTATATAGCTACGGCGGCAGGCGCAACCCCTATGTAAAGGTGCTTAAGGCATCCTTGCTTAACGACGCGGGGCTTCTTGGAGCCGTCGCACTCTGCGTTAGACACTAACAGGTTATCGATGGAATATAAAGATTTGTTTTTGCTGGTGGAAAAACCCGCCCGCTACGCAGGCGGAGAGTTCAACCTGCCCGACATCAACAAGCCCCATAAGGTTAAATACTGCATTGCCTTTCCCGATGTTTACGAGGTCGGGATGAGCAACCTTGGCATTCAGATTATATACGATATATTAAATAAGGATAAGGATATCGTATGCGAGCGCTGCTTTGCACCGTGGACGGATATGGGCGAGCTGCTTAAAAAGTACGATATCCCGCTTTGCTCGATAGAAACAAAGACGCCGCTTAAGGATTTTGACATTCTGGGCATAAGCGTGCAGTACGAATTGGCGTACACGAGCATTTTATACCTTTTGGATCTGGCGAAGATTCCTTTTTACGCAAAAGACAGGGACGGCTCTTACCCCTTGATTGTGGGCGGCGGCCCGTGCGTTGCCAACCCCGAGCCCCTTGCCGACTTTTTTGACATAATCGTGATAGGGGACGGCGAGGAAGCTAACCTCAAATTGACAAAACTGGCGGCGGAATACAAGGGGGACAAGCAAAGGATTCTTAAAGAGGCGGCTAAGATTGAAGGGTGCTATGTGCCCTCGCTTTGCGCCGTCGAAAATGGGCTTTGCGTTACCCCCGTTAAAAAGGCCTGCGTAAAAGACCTCGACAAGGCGCCTTACCCCGAAAAGCCGCTTGTGCCAAATATGGAAGTTGTGCACAATCGCCCCGTGGTAGAGCTGTACAGGGGCTGCTACGCGGGTTGCAGGTTCTGCCAGGCCTGCTTTTTCTACCGCCCGATAAGAATAAGGGAGAAGGGGACGGTCGAGAGGCTTACGGAGGAGCTAATTAAGTCCACAGGGACGGAGGAGCTAGGGTTTAGCAGCCTTTCGAGCGGCGATTATCCCGATATCTGCTCGGTTATAGACAGCGTTTACGGGCTTTGCAAGCAAAAAAATGTTAAGATACAGTTTCCCAGCCTGCGCCTGGACAGCTATCACCCCGCCCTTTCCGAATCGACAAGAAAAAGCGGGCTGACCTTTGCTCCAGAGGCGGGTACGCAGAGGCTGAGGGATGTTATTAATAAAAACATTACCGACGAGGATATCGACAGGACGACGCGGGCCGCGTTTTCGCAGGGGTACCGCTCTGTTAAGCTTTATTTTATGGTAGGGCTGCCCACTGAAACCGATGACGACCTTAGGGGAATCGCCAATATTGTGCGCCGCATTAAAGAGATTCATTACGAGGTGCACGGCAACAGGGCGGTGAGCATAAGCGTTTCGGCGTCTATATTTGTGCCCAAGCCCCTGACACCCTTCCAATGGGTGCCGCAGATACCCTTTGAGGAGATGGAGAGGCGGCAGCAGTTCTTAAGAAACGAGCTTCGCAAGATCAAGGGCGTAAGCTTCCATTGGCACGAGCCCGCCGTGTCCTGGCTGGAGGCCGTTTTCGCGAGAGGGGACAGAAGCCTTTCTAAACTTGTTGAGGACGCTTACCTGCACGGCGCGGTGTTTGACGGCTGGACTGATAAATTCCGCTTCGATGTCTGGAAGGAATCGATTGAGAGGCTGAATATTGATACAAACAAATACACGGGCGGGTATGGCCTTGACGCCCGCCTGCCCTGGGACTTTATAGACTTCGGGGTGACAAAGAAGTACCTGTTGAACGAATACAAAATGGCGCTGGAAGGAAAGGTAACTCCTTCGTGCAAACTTGGCTGCAGGGCCTGCGGAGCGAGCAAATATGCTGACTGTAAAATACAAAAAAACTGGTGACGCCGTATATATCTCGCACATAGATGTGCAGAACATAATAAACCGCTCGGTGAGAAGGGCGGGGTATGAGCCCGAGGTATCCAAGGGCTTTAACCCGCACACGCTTTTGAAGATGTCGCCGCCCCTTCCGCTGGGGATAGAAAGCGTTGCCGAGTATTTTACCCTTTATCTGGACGGCGAAAAGCCCGAAAGGTTTGTTGAGAGGTTTAACCAAAACAGCCCCGAAGGTATAAAGGCGGTTTGGGCGGTAAAGACGGATGTATACCCCAACCTCGCGAGAGAGATAGAAGCATCGGATTATATTATTCGCGATAGCAGGCTTTTGGGATACCGAAACGAAATAGAAGAGCGCCTGAGAAGCGAGTTTGAGATTTCGGGCAAAGGAAGGCAGGCCGAGGAAAAGAAGGAAGTGTCTGCCCTTATCCTGGGCTTTGGCTTTACCGAAGAGGGGCTGAATGTCAAGCTTGCCGCGGGCAATACGGCTCTTAGGGCGGACAGATTTTTGGTTGCTCTGGGCGGATATCTCGGGCTTGATTTGAGAGTTATGGATATACTAAGGACGGCGCAATATGTCAGGCTGGGCGGCGAATCGGTTGACGCCGACATTTATATTCAAAATCTTGCCGTAAACCGTTAATTTTGCGCTAAAAATAATTAAAATTCCTTGCAATAATGGCAATAATATGATAATCTTATAAAGCCGCACAGAAAAGGCTGTAAGTCCGCATATTTTTGCGGCGCCTATATGGCGAGTCCTAGAGGAGGTAAAGATAATGTACGCTATCATTGAGACAGGCGGTAAACAGTACAAAGTCGCACCCGGGGATATACTCAAGGTTGAACTGCTGAACGCGGAAGACGCGTCCATCGTTAAGCTTGATGCCGTTATGATTAACGACAACGGCAATATCAAGGCCGGCGAAGCGGCCAAGGGCGCTTATGTTAATGCCGAAGTGATCGGAAGCGGCCGCGGTAAGAAGATTGATATTTTTACTTACAAAGCTAAGAAAAATATCCGCAAGCGCCAAGGCCACAGGCAGCCGTTTACCAAGATTAAGATCACAGAAATAGTTGGCTAATGACTAAGGTAAAGCTTTTCTATTCCGACGGCATGCTCATCGGGCTTGAGGCCCGCGGGCATAGCGGATACGCCGAGGCGGGCAAAGACATAGTTTGCGCGGCGATATCCACCCTGATACAAACGGGCTTGTTAGCGTTAACCGAGGTAGCGGGGGCGGAAGTAGAAAAGAAGGAGAAAGACGGGTATTTGTATTATAAGGTTATATCTAATAATGCGATAACCCTGGAAAAGTCCGACATAATATTAAAGTCGATAGTTGTCGGGCTGGCGGATATAGCAAAAGGGTATCCGTCGCACATCAGATTGGAGGAAACGAAAAATGTTCATTAAACTTCAATTGTTCGCTCATAAAAAAGGTGTCGGCAGCTCCAGAAACGGCCGTGACAGCGCTTCCAAGAGGCTTGGCCCCAAGAAGTCCGACGGGCAGTTTGCTCTCGCGGGCAATATACTCGTAAGGCAGAGGGGCACCAAATTCCATCCCGGTAAGAATGTCGGCATCGGTAAGGACGACACGCTGTTCGCCCTTATTGACGGCGTCGTGAAATTTGAGCGCCGCGGCAAGAGCGATAAGCAAGTGAGCGTTTACGCCGTAAGCGAATAAACGGGATTCCCCGCTTTTGGGGAACCGCATACCGATGAATGGTATATCAAACAACTTAATAACGATATCGGACTTGTCGAGCTTCGACCCAACTCATATACTCGAAAGCGGGCAGGTATTCAGGTATTATAGGACAGAATCGGGCTACAAAATTTTTTCTCAAAATTTATTTTGTAGCTTGATTTATGATAATGCCCGTGTTATAATTGATTCAAATCGGCCCGAGTACTTTTACAATTACTTCGACTTAGGGCGGGATTACGGGAGTATCAAACAAAAGCTTTCGGTATACCCAAACCTCACCGAAGCGATAGAGTTTGGCAAAGGCATCCGTATCCTAAACCAAGACCCTGCCGAAACAGTCATTTCTTTTATTATCTCGGCTAACAACAATATCCCGAGAATCAAAAAGATAATAGAGAGGCTGTGTGTTATGTTCGGCGAAGACATGGGAGGCTATTACGCTTTCCCGACAGCCGAGAGGTTGGCAGAGGCTTCGATAGAGCAACTCCGCGAGGCAGGCACAGGCTACAGAGCAGAGTACATCAAAAGCGCCGCCCTGGCAATAAAAGATGGTTTTTTGCAGAGTCTTTCAGGTATGGACACGCCCACGGCAAGGAAGCATCTTATGTCGCAAAAAGGTATTGGCGGCAAAGTGGCAGACTGCATATTGCTGTTCGGGTACCATAGGGAAGATGTATTTCCCACAGATGTATGGATATCCCGGGTCTACCAAAAATTCTTTGCCGAATGCGAGACTTGCTCCAGAGAGCAGATGTCCAAAAGGCTTGTAGGGCTTTTTGGGAACCTAAGCGGTTATGCCCAGCAATACCTTTTCTACCATATAAGACAAACGCAAAAAAATACTAAACAATCCAAAACGGAGGAACAAAATGAACAAACCTAAAATGATCATCCTTGCGGACATTGCCAGTTTGAAAATCACCTGCGTGGGGTTTAAGCAGTTAGTCAAGAATCTGGAAGCCAAATACGAGATAGTCACCTGCAAGTTCTTCAGCTATGTCGCCAAACGCAACCGCGACTTCAACGAGTACATCTCCGCAAACGGCTACAGCGTGTCGCTTCCCAGCGCCTCCCGCCGCCGCAATAAACTGGACAGCAACCAGGTTATCGAGGCCGTGAGAATCGCCGACAACGACAAGATCGACGCCGTCGCGATGATTACCGGCGAAGGCGACATCCTTCCCGTAGTAGACCTTCTTAAGAGCAGAGGTAAAGAGGTTTACGACATCAATGTCGACAGCGGCAAGTACAACTACGCTTTCACCGGCTTTATAGCTGTTCCCACATCGGCACTGCGCGAGGGTTACACCGCTCCCGCCACCAAAAAGAAGGCCCCGAAGCCCGTCGCTTCCGTACAAAGGGCTGCAAACCCCTATGTCGAAGAGGCCCGCAAAGTGCTTTCGGGTTCGGAGATACTCGCCAAGTACAGAAAGTAATAATAATTATCACAAAACATACAAAAGGCCGCAAAAACGCGGCCTTTTATAATTTCAAACCTATATATGGGGCAAGAGATTTGCCCTTATTTTATGTGTTTGAGAACATCCTTCAGCCTTGAGGTGAGCTTGAATCTGGTGCAAAGCTCTGCAAGGCGGTCTTCGGTAATTTTGGTTATAAGGTTGTTTTTTTCGTCCCTTACCTCGAAGGTTACAACGCGGTCGGGTTTTATTTGCCTTAGAAGCTGCATTAGCCTTAAATTGGGCTTTACAAGCACATTGTGAGAGGCGACTGGCCCCGACCAGTTTTTTACGCCGGGGGCGAGGGAGGCAATATGCTTGTAGGACTCGCTTTCGGTGCCCGCTGTGGCCGAGATGTATACCATTACCGCCATAATGCCCAAAGAGTAGTTTATCTTTATAAACGCCGAGGCGATAAACAGCGCAAGCAGGATAAACGAAAAGATTACGCCCATAAGTTTTAGCTTTTTGAGGGTTTTTAAAGGCTTTTTGGATACGGCAAGCAGCGCCCGCGCGCCGTCTAAGGGGTATATGGGCAGCATATTGAAGGAAAAGATGGAAAGGTTGACTTTAAGAAGGTTTTCGGTGTAGGGATAAACCGAGGGAAACAGCCACCATAGCGCAAGCACTATCGTACAGATAAAGAGGTTTACGGCGGGCCCGCCGAGCGCGATAAGAAGCCCGTCGTTATTAGGGAAGGTGTCGCAGCCCTCTAAAATCGCCCCGTATGGCATCAGGGTTATTTCGGTGAGTACATAGCCTTTTATGTACGCCACGACGGCGTGGCCGATTTCGTGCAAAACCGCGGATATAACGGTGAAGATGAGCAAATCCAGCTTTCCTTGCAGGGTCAACAAAAGGGCGAATATCCAGAAGGTGCTGTGGAAGCGAAACTTTAGCATATTTTACTATATGACAAGGCCCGCTTCTTAATTATCAACTTAAGTATGATTCTCTCTCTTAAAAGGTGAATATAAAGCTATTGAAATTTTCCTTTATTTGTATTATTATGTACTAGTATTATTTATATAAATCGGGAGGGTATAATGAACGAAAACAAGCTGTACATTAAATATAAATTTAACGGCAAGGTGTACGAGGACGACCTCTACCAGACCCAGCATTATTTTATAGAAGACAACACCACCGAGAACGAATTAAAAATAACCATAATCCCCAGAGAAAAAATAGAGCTTATTGCTTTTGAACTTCGCTACTCCAGAAACTACGCCAACGACGAGAGAGTTTTCTGCAACGGATACCAGTCCTGGACGACCTCTAGAGAGTACCGCAGGGGCGACAAGTACCGCGGCATAACCTGGCTTACCAAGCTTTTGCCCATGTTTAAGTATCTGCCCGCCACGATGAGCGACGAGATTTTTTACACCTATCCCAAGACCGCGGGCGTCTTTCACAGCTACACCTATACCTATTTCCGCAAGGATAACGAGTTTGAGCTTTGGGGCTCCCTCACCGAGAGGCAGGGCTTTACCATCTTTAAGGCAGACTTTAACAAGAATACCTTCGTAATCGCCAAGGATGTCGAGGGGCTTATTATAGATTCGCCGTATCAGCTGTTTAATGTCGTGCGCTTCAAGGGCGCTTACGACGCTGTCTTCGACAGCTATTTCGGGCTTATGAACCTGCCGAAGCCCCGCACAGACTTTTTGTCGGGTTACACCTCTTGGTATAACTACTTCGGAAGGATAACCGAGGATATTATCCTCAGGGACCTTAGCAACCTGGACAGGGTGAAAGAGTATGTGAACATATTCCAGGTGGACGACGGCTATCAGCCCACGGTCGGAGACTGGCTGTTGCCCTGCGAGAAGTTCCCCAACGGAATGAAATATATCGCCGACAAGATTCACGAAAAGGGCTACAAAGCCGGCCTTTGGCTTGCCCCCTTTAACGCCGCTAAGAACTCGAAACTTGTGGCCGAGCATCCCGATTGGCTTATAAGAAAACCCAACGGAAGGCCGCTTATCGGCAGCATTGCTTGGGGCGGCGCTTATACGCTGGATATCTACCACACCGAGGCCCGCGACTACATCAAGAAGGTTCTTGGCACCGTGGTTAACGAGTGGGGCTTCGATATGGTCAAGCTGGACTTCCTTTACAGCCAATGCATACTGCCGAGAAACGGCAAAACAAGAGGCACAATTATGTGCGAGGCGATGGAATTCCTGCGTGAGTGCATAGGCGACAATAAGCTGCTTTTGGGCTGCGGCGTGCCCCTGGGCGCCAGCTTCGGCTATGTTGACGCCTGCCGCGTGGGTTGCGATGTGGACTTGAAGTACACGGGCAAGATTTACAATAAGATGCACATAAGCCGAGAAGTGCCCTCGGCGCAAAACTCCATAAATAACGCCATACAGAGAAGGCACCTCAATAAGCGCGCATTCGCCAACGACCCCGATGTGTTCTTCCTGCGCGACTATAACCTCGACTTCACCAAAGAGCAAAAGCTGCTGCTCGCCAAGATTAACAACCTGTTTGGCAGCGTGCTGTTTGTTTCCGACGATGTTGGCACTTACACCGACGAGGAAGTAGAGTACCTGAAGAAATTCTTCCACAAGTCCAACGCCATGATAATAAGCGCCGACTATGTGGACGACGACAAGATTCTTATATTCTACCTTGAGGACGGCATTCGCAAAAAGCTGGAGTTCCGCCTCTCGACCGGTGAAGGCAACATCATGGAAAATGTGTAAATCGGTAGCATAAGATACAAAAAACGGCCGATTCCGGATTGATCCGGAGTCGGCTTTTTTTTGGCTTCGGGCAAACCGTTTCGCGCAAGGATTCGCGGCAAAGGGTAAATGTAAATATTTATATAGCCTTGCCGTACACTTTTTTTGAGGGGGCGCTCATATACTATTGATATGACAAGCGTTAGGCTGATTTTGGATAAGGACGAGGCGGGCGAAAAGGAGTATATCTTGCACAGGCTTCGCTATTATCCCTCCTGCAAGGTGGAGGAAACCGCCCATAAAAACCTTATCACCCTCGACATAGAAAGCGAGGATAAGGGGTTTCGGGCGGTAATCAGGGATATCGTTTCGTCGGTTATAACAACTTTTTATAAGTATAAATTCATGAAGGCGGGCATTTCCGTGCCCGAGGGCGGTGGGCTGGAATACGCCGCCTTTTTCGGTGCGATACTAAGCTTCGATCTGGAGGAAGAAAAGGAAAAGATAGAAAAAAAGCTCATTAACTTAAAATATATTTCCTTAAAGGGGCTGTATAGCTTTGCCCTCGATAAGCTTATTGAGGGCTGGGCGGCCCTGCTTACCCTCGCAAACAGGCTGCTTTCGCAATGCAAAACAAAAGAAGATGTTTTGGATCTGGTTCTTTTTTTGCTTGCCGTGGACAACAATCTTTCGCCGCGTGTGAGGCTTAAAAACCCCGAAAGCAACGAGATTATCTGTAACGATATAAGGCTTCCCATCCCGCGATTGACGGATGACTTCGACCAGAACGCATTAATCGCAATTGTGCGGGAGCGCCCACTTAGCATAGTTTTGGACGAGCCTTCGGGGCTTAGCGAAAATTTTATTGCGGCAATCCACTGCCTTTCGGAATAGTATATATATACGACAGGAGCGTGTTTGAAAAGCGTCGGATATTATAACGGAAGTTTTGGCGCGCTTGTGGATATGTATATACCCATAAACGACAGAGGCTGCTACTTCGGCGACGGCATTTATGAGGCTTCCTATGGCCGAAACGGCATTGTTTACGCTTTGGACGAGCATATAGACAGATTCTTCCGAAGCGCCGGGATTATCGGGCTTAATCTTACATTTACCCCAAAAGTGCTTGAGGAAATTATTTATTCCGCCGTGGCGAAAACCGAGCTGAAAGAATTTTTTGTATACTGGCAGGCGACGAGGGGCACGGCGGAGAGAAACCACAGCTATCCCGACGGAATGGCTGCCAACCTTTGGGTTATCGTTAAAGAGCGCAAAATGCGCCCTAAGGGCGACAAAATGAGGCTGATAACCGTTGAGGACACGAGGGGGCTTTGGTGCCATATAAAGAACTTAAACCTTCTGCCTAATGTGCTGGCGAGCAAGGAAGCGGCGAAAAAGGGGGCGGACGAGGCTGTATTTATAAGGGACGGAATCGTGACCGAGTGCGCCCACAGCAATATATCAATCCTTAAAGGCGGAAAGCTTATTACCGCCTCCGAAAGCAGATACATATTGGCGGGCACGGGAAGGGCCCATCTTATAGCCTTGTGCAAAAAGCTGGGCATACCCGTAGAGGAGCGCCCCTACGGCAAAGACGAGCTTCTGGGTGCCGATGAGGTAATCGTCACAAGCGCCGGCGCGCCTTGTTCGGGGGTTATAGAGATAGACGGAATGGCTGTGGGCGGCAAAGCGTCGGATGTTTTGAAAAAGCTTCAGGAAACCCTTTACAAGGACTTCTTTGAAAAGACGGGCGGCTGATATGTCGGAGATATATAAAAGTTACAGGGTTGCCGCCGTAATCGATCTGGGAGCTTTGGAAAACAATATCGGAATTATAAGGCAGAGGGCGGGGAAATCCAAGATAACAGCGGTCGTAAAAGCCGACGCCTACGGGCACGGGGCAAGAAGAGTGGCAACGCATATAGAGCCTTATGCCGACGCCTTTGCCGTGGCAATCCCCGAGGAAGGGATAGAGCTGAGAGACGCGGGCATATCTAAGCCCATACTTATTCTGGGCGAAACGATGGAAGCCTTTTACCCCGATTTGTTTGAGTATTCGCTTACCCCCTGCGTTTTTAACCTTTGTACGGCGGAAAAACTAAACGGGCTTGCAAAGAGAAAGGCTAAAATTCTGGGCGTTCAGGTAGCCGTGGATACGGGAATGTCCAGGCTGGGATTTTATTGGAAGAGCGCCACGGAGAATATAGCAAAGATAGCGTCCCTTAAAAACTTAAAGATAGAGGGGGTATATTCTCACCTTGCCTGCTCGGACGAAAAGCTGAACCCATATAACGATTTGCAGAGAGAGCGGTTTGAGAAAGTGATAAGGGCATTAAAAAGAAGAAGGATAAGGGTGCCCGCTTTTCATCTCGCAAACAGCGCCGAGATTATAGAGAGGGGAGGCTCTTACAATTTTGTTAGGGCGGGGATTATGCTTTACGGGCTGTACCCTTCGGGCGAGGTTATGAAAATCCCAATGCTGAAGCCCGTGATGTCGCTTGTATCGCATATAGCATCCTTAAATACGCTGCCCGCCGGGACAGGGGTGAGCTACGGCAAAACTTATGTTACGGATAAAAAGACGGTTATCGCGACTATTCCCGTTGGATACGCCGACGGATACCCGAGGGCTTTGTCCAACAAAGGAAGGGTGATTATAAAAGGGCAATCCGCCCCCATAACAGGCAGGGTGTGCATGGACCAGTTTATGGCAGATGTAACCCATATAAAGGGCTGTGAAATCGGCGATGAGGTGATACTTATCGGAGGAGAGGGAAAAGAAAGGATTACCGCCGATGAGATAGCGGCAATCTGCGGGACGATAAATTATGAGATTGTGACGGGAATATCGAAAAGAGTCCCGAGAGTCTATATCAAAAGAGGTTAAGTGTCACCCTTAACCTCCGTTCGTTATTAATAGTTTATTTAATTTACCTTATCGCAAGCGTAGCTTGCACTTCAGGGGCCTTTCTTCACGCGGATAAATAATATTACTCCGCTTCCGCCTCTCCTTCTTCCGCCTTGAAGAACTCGGGGTAGTTTTTCTCGAGGTATTCTTTTACTTCGTCGGGGTAGCCGATGGTGAGGGGCTTGTTGAACTTCTTGAAGGCGTATTTGATCTGGACGGCGCCCGTGAAGGTGTTTTCGCCGACGGTAAAGTCGCAGTCGACGGTGAAGGTGACGGAAACGGGCAGCATGGTTTTGTTGTCCGCCTCTATGCTTACCGCGCATTTGGTGATTTTGTCTTTGTCGATTCCCGCGGCGAGGGCGGCGAGTTCTTTAAGCTTGGACTCGGTGTACTCGGCCTCAAATAGGCTGCGGTTTGTGGCGGGATAGGTAGCCGTGTAGGAAAGCCTTTCGAGCTCGGCAAAGAAGGGGGAAACGGGTATGAAAGGCATTTCGGGGGCTTCCT
Organism: Christensenella sp. UBA3944; assembly: GCA_002385605.1. GTDB lineage: Bacteria > Bacillota > Clostridia > Christensenellales > DTU072 > Firm-09. The sequence continues at coordinate 39,645 of DGDU01000029.1, read as the reverse complement.
CTCCTTCCTGCGGCGTGCCCGTCTGGAGCTCGTTGTCGTAGTAGAAGAAGGTTTTGTTGTCGATGAGGAATACCTTGGCGGGCTTTTGTATGCTGTAAAGGTATCTAAAGGCTTTTTCGTCGTTGAGCTGTATGAGCTTAAGGGAATAGCTGTTATATGACGCGTATCCGCCTGCCAGGGCGCTTTCGCCGGCATAGGTGATGAACACATCGCAGTCGTAGCTTTCGATTTCGGCGACAGCCTCAAAGACCGGGCCTGCGTCTTCTATGTTTGGGTAAACGGTGTTGTCGCACCCCGCGAGGGTAAGCGAAAGGCATACCGCGGATATCATAACTATGGCAAGTAGGGCTCTTTTTTTCATCAGGAAACTCCCGTCAATGGTCTACTTAACATTATACAATTAAAATTTATCAAAATCAATCTGTGTTTTGCTCATATCGGGGCAAGTTTTTGGTATCTACGGCCGTCGCGCGGGTTGCGAATCCCGAAGAGTAGGAGTTATCAATAAGCGGCAACAGGTTTCCGTAAAACAAACCCATAAAGTTAACGCCAAAACCGCGAAGAAAACGATACATTTTTTCATAAAATTCCCTCGGAATGCCTTATTTTGATTTAGTTATAGATATAAATCGGCGGCGTAACGGCAGGTTTTTGTAAATATGCGCAATTTTTCGACATATCCTTCGCCTTTGTCGCAAAATTAGCCAAAATACAGCCCTTCGTTCCCTTGTGGTATATAAGTGCGGTTGCTATAATTAGTTCACGAAAACGAAGGAGGTATAACGGCTATGGATAAATACCTGATTTACCAAATCGGTGAGGCTATACTGCTGGAAGTCGGCGGGGTAACCAATATCATCTATCCTAAGGGCGCCGACACTCCCGACACACTGATTGTCGAGAGCAAAGACGGCCGATACTCGCTAAAAATAAAGGCTGTCTGATTGCCGGTGAGTTCCGAGGGGCCGCGTCGCGGCCCCTTTTAATTTGAAGCCCCGCCAATTGTCATACGGAACCGAAAATATCCAAAAAGAAGAAAAACGGAGCCAAAAGCCTTGCCTCCTTAAATGTTGACTTGCCGAAACCAATAATGGTATAATAGCGCCATGGATAAGAAGATCCTCGACCTTTTGCTTGCGATATGCAAGGCATCCCCGAACGGAAAGCCCGTCATACTCGAAAAGAAGGAGCTTTTGAATAAATTATTCCCGTCCGACAGCGAGATGGACGACGCCGCCCTTATGCGGCTGGCCAAAGAGCTTGCCATCGGGGGATATATAAAGCTGTCGTATACGGACGATAAGGTTCTGGGCGTTGCCGCTTTGCCAAAAGGGCTTCTGGTCGCCGAGGAGACAAAAGAAGACAGCAATCTCGCGGCGGTAAAGAAGGAAGTCGAAAGCAAGGCCGTGCCTAAAGGGCGGCTGGCGTTTGCCGTATTCTGGGCGGCTTTCGCGGGCAGCTTCTGCGGCGGGGGATTAATATACCTTATCCTTTGGCTGGCGGGTAAATGCTGAGAGACAAAAGAGAAAGGGTGCTGATGGATGTAATTTACGCCTCTGCATCAAGCAAATCCGGACAATGCATTCTGTCCCCCGTGGAGATTCTGCAGAGGATACCGCTTGATATTGCCATACACGAAGAGGATCTGGAGCCGCTTTTTTATAACCTTTCGCTGGAAGGGTACTTCGATTTCGAGAAGGCCGATTTCAAGGGCGACCCGATGTTTTTGTTTACCCTTAAAGAAAAGGGGTTGTCTTACGAAAGAGACAAGAAAAATAAAAGACGCAGCCTAATTATTAAAATCGTTTCTACCGTTGCTTTTGCTTTACTTGCCGCGCTTGTAAGATACATCGTTGGGTTAATAATAGGTAAGTAGGGGCTTTTAATGGAGAAATTTAAGATTTCCACAAATTATTCTCCCTGCGGAGATCAGCCGCAGGCTATCGAGGCGCTAACCGAAGGCGTCCTTAAAGGCTACGGCACTCAGGTGCTTCTTGGCGTTACGGGAAGCGGAAAAACCTTTACCGTAGCCAATATCATACAAAACCTTCAGCGCCCTGCCCTGGTTATTGCCCACAACAAGACGCTTGCCGCCCAGCTTTGCAACGAGTTCAGGGAGTTATTCCCCGAAAACAGGGTGGAATACTTTGTTTCGTACTACGATTATTATCAGCCCGAAGCTTACATCCCTCGTAGCGATACCTATATCGAAAAGGATATGTCCATAAACGATGAGATAGACAAGCTGCGCCACAGCGCTACCTCGTCTTTGGGCGAAAGAAGGGATGTTATTGTCGTGGCGTCGGTATCCTGCATCTACGGCCTGGGCGCGCCCGAGGCTTACTTCCGGAATGTGCTTTCCCTCCGCCCGGGCTTCGAGGTCGACAGGGATATGATTATAGACAAGCTTGTATCTATGCAATACAAGCGCAGCGATATAGACTTCGTTCGCTCGACCTTCAGGGTAAGGGGCGACAGGCTGGAGATATTCCCCTCGGGCAGCACCTCGCTGGCTGTAAGGGTGGATTTCTTCGGCGATACCGTGGAGAAGATTTCGGAGTTTGACACAACCACGGGCAAGTCGGTTTCGACGCTGGCGCACGCCGCTATCTACCCCGCCTCGCACTATATTGTGGGGCAGGATGTAGAGCCTATCCTCGAGCAGATAAAGCAGGATATGGAGGAAAGGGTAAAGTACTTCGAGGCGCGCAACAAACTGATTGAGGCCCAGCGCATAAGGGAAAGGGTATCTTACGATATCGAAATGATCAGGGAAATGGGCTACTGTAACGGCATAGAAAACTATTCCCGCTACTTCGACGGCAGGTCCCCCGGCGAGCCGCCGTTTACCCTTCTGGATTACTTCCCCGACAATTTTATCCTCTTTGTGGACGAAAGCCATATAACCCTTCCGCAAATAAGGGGAATGTACAACGGCGACCTTTCGAGAAAGAAAAACCTTGTGGATTACGGCTTCCGCCTGCCGGCGGCATACGACAACCGCCCGCTTAACTTTAACGAATTTAACGCCCGCATAAAGCAAATGATATGTATGTCGGCTACCCCCGCCGAGTATGAGCTCAGCAGGGCGGAAAGGGTTGCCGAGCAGCTGTTAAGGCCTACCGGGCTTGTGGACCCCTCGATTTCGGTGCGAAAGACGGAAGGGCAGATAGACGACCTTATTTCGGAAATAAACAAGGCGATAGAGCAAAAGGGCAGGGTGCTTGTTACCACCCTTACCAAAAAGATGGCAGAAAGCCTTACCGCCTACCTGAAGGAGCACCGCATAAAGGTTATGTATATGCACAGCGATGTTGATACCCTCGAAAGAATGGATATAATCACAAAATTGAGGCGGGGCGATATCGATGTGCTTGTGGGCATAAACCTGTTGCGCGAGGGGTTGGATATCCCCGAGGTGCTGCTTGTGGCCATATTAGACGCCGACAAAGAGGGCTTTTTGCGCTCGCGCTCGTCGCTCATTCAGACGGTGGGCAGGGCTGCGAGAAACAAGGACGCCCGCGTAATAATGTACGCCGACACGATTACCGGAAGTATGGCGGAGGCGATAGCCGAAACCGAGCGCAGAAGGCGTATCCAGATTGAGTACAACCAAAAGCACGGCATAACGCCGAAGACCATTGTCAAGCCTATAGTTAACACCCTTGCCATTACGCAGAAGGCCGAGGACGATGGCGGAGCAAAAGATATAACGGCGCAGGACATCGCAAAAGAAATCGAGCGCCTCCGCCGCCAGATGGCTACAGCGAGCGCGGCGTACGACTTCGAGGCCGCCATCGTATTGCGCGACAGGATAGCCGAGCTTAAGGCCGAGCTGGAAAAAAGAATGGGAGAATAACCGCGAAGGATAATATATGAACGATAAGATTATTGTAAGAGGCGCGAGGGAAAACAACCTCAGAAATATAGATGTAGAGATACCGCGCAACAAACTTGTGGTGTTTACGGGGCTTTCGGGCAGCGGAAAATCGTCGCTTGCCTTCGATACCATCTTCGCCGAAGGGCAAAGGCGGTATATTGAGAGCCTTTCGAGCTACGCCCGCCAGTTTCTGGGGCAGATGAATAAACCCGTCGTAGAATCCATAGACGGGCTTTCTCCCGCCATTTCGATAGACCAGAAAACAACGGCAAAGAACCCCCGCTCGACGGTGGGCACGGTTACAGAGATTTACGATTATTTAAGGCTTCTTTACGCCCGCATAGGCGTGCCCCATTGCCCTCAATGCGGAATGGAGATAAAGAGCATAACCGTAGACCAGATCGTGGAGATCGTTTCGGCATATCCCATTGGCACAAAGCTTATAATTCTCGCCCCCGTCGTGAGAGGCAGAAAGGGCGAGTACACCAAACAGCTTGAGGCGCTAAGAAAGGCGGGTTACAGCAGGGTAAGGATAGACGGCGAGCAAAGGGAGCTCGAGGAAGAGATAACGCTGGATAAAAACATCCGCCACAACATAAGCGTCATCGTGGACAGGCTTATTGTCAAAGAGGATATGAGCCGCCGCTTAACCGACAGCGTCGAGGCGGCGCTTAAGCTTGCCGACGGCATTGTCGCCGTTGAGGCGGACGGGAAAGAACAAATCTTTTCGACCAAATACGCCTGCCCCGACTGCGAGATATCCATACCCGAGCTTACGCCCAGAATGTTTTCGTTCAACAGCCCCTTCGGCGCCTGCGAGCAGTGCACGGGCCTTGGCTTTAAGAACGAAATAGATGTAAAGAAGCTGATACCGGACGACAGCCTGTCTTTAAGCGAGGGCGCCGTAAAGGTTTCGGGCTGGAACCTTATAGATGTAGGCAAGCTCGCCGAAATGCAATTTCGGGCCCTTTCCAAGCATTTCGGGTTTTCGATGGATACCCCTTACAGGGATTTGCCCGAGCGTATCAAGCACATTATTTTGTACGGCACCGAGGAAAAACTGAGAATGAAATGGCAATCCTCGAAGTTCAGCGCCGAATACAATACCAATTTTGAGGGTATTGTCAATAACCTCATGCGCAGGTACAACAACACGACCTCCGACAGCGTCAAAAACGATATAGAAAGGTATATGACAACGCTGCCATGCGAGGGCTGCCACGGCAAGAGGCTAAAAAAAGAGGCGCTATCGATTACCGTCAACGACAGGAATATAATAGAGCTTACCGAAATGCCCGTGGCCGCGCTGTACAGGTTTTTTGAAACGGCGAAGTTTAACAAGCGCGACACCATAATAAGCGAGCCCATTGTAAAGGAAATAAAGACCCGGCTGCAGTTCTTAATAGATGTCGGGCTTGGGTATCTTACCCTCTCCCGCTCGTCGGGCACGCTCTCGGGCGGCGAGGCGCAGCGCATAAGGCTGGCTACACAGATAGGCAGCGGGCTTATGGGCGTTTTGTATATCCTTGACGAGCCCAGCATAGGGCTTCACCAGAGGGACAACGGCAAGCTGCTCGCAACGCTTATGAAGCTTCGCGATCTGGGCAACACCCTGATTGTCGTCGAGCACGACGAGGAAACGATAAGGGCGGCGGATCATATTATCGACATCGGCCCCGGCGCGGGCGCGAACGGCGGCACGCTTGTCTTTTCGGGCACCCCCGAGGAAATCATGAAGTGCGACGAATCCATAACGGGGCAGTACCTTAGCGGCAAGCGCAAAATCCTCATACCCGAAAAGAGGCGCAAGCCGGACGGCAGATACCTTTCGGTAATAGGGGCAAGGCAGAACAACCTAAAGAATATAAATGTCGACATTCCCGCGGGGCTTATTACCGCCGTAACGGGAGTTTCGGGAAGCGGTAAATCCTCGCTGGTAAACGGCATAATTTACCCCCACCTCGCCAACAAACTGAACGGCGCCCAGGTTGACGAAGGGGCTTTCGGACAGATTACGGGGCTTGAACACTTCGACAAGGTTATAAACATAGACCAAAGCCCGATAGGCAGGACGCCGCGCTCTAACCCCGCCACCTACACGGGATTGTTCACTCCTATACGCGACCTGTTCGCCATGACCCCCAACGCAAAGGCGAGAGGGTATAAAGCGGGAAGGTTCAGCTTCAATGTTTCGGGCGGCAGGTGCGAAAACTGCATGGGCGACGGCATAATCAAGATAGAAATGCACTTTTTGCCCGATGTCTATGTGCCCTGCGAGGTATGCAACGGCAAGCGTTACAATAAAGAAACCTTAGAGGTAAAATACAAGGGCAAATCCATTTGCGATGTGCTGGATATGACGGTTGAGGAGGCTTACACCTTCTTTGAAAACCAGCCGCAGATACTCTCGAAAGTAAAGGCCCTGTACGAAGTGGGGCTTGGGTATATAAAACTCGGGCAGCCCTCGACAACGCTTTCGGGCGGCGAGGCGCAAAGGGTAAAGCTGGCGACAGAACTTAGCAAGAGAAGCACGGGCAAAACTGTATATATTCTGGACGAGCCCACAACCGGGCTGCATGTAGCCGATGTGGAGAAATTGATTGTCATACTCCAGAGGCTTGCCGACGCGGGCAACACCATAATCGTTATCGAGCATAACCTGGATGTCATAAAAATAGCCGACCATATAATTGACCTCGGCCCCGAGGGCGGCGACGCGGGCGGAAATATCGTGGCGACAGGCACCCCCGAGCAGGTTGCCGAAAACCCCGAAAGCTTTACCGGGCAGTATCTTAAACCCTTGCTGAAGGGACGAAATTAATAATCGATAAACAAAAAAGGTTCCCGCCAGGGAACCTTTTTTATATCAAACCAACCTTTGCGCTAAAGTATGTTGCCTATCCTTACGCCCGACATCTCCGAGAGGGATTCCGAAAGCACCATTAATCTTGTAAGCATCGCGGTGGAGGATTCGTAGTCTTCGGTTTTTACATAGCCCTTAAACTCGCCCAAAGTCGCGGCAATTTCGTTTAGCGGAAGGTGGGGCAGAAACATCTCCATTTTGCTATGCTGTTTATCCCACCACTCCTCGACTTGTATTGTCTTGGCGAGATCGTATTTGCCGTCGGGGGGATTGGTGAGCTCCTCGAGCATAGAGTCGAATTGCGAAAAAACTTTATCCAGATATATTTCCTGGAATATCCCGAACGCCAGAAGGAGTATCAAAAACATTATCGCGATAACCATTCTGAAATTCATATACGCCTCCTTATAATTCCACGGTAAAGTATTTATCGTCCTTGGGTTGGACGAATATTTTGCTGCTTTCGGTTGTCATAAGCACGACATCCTTTAGTGCGATATTGCGCTGCTTGAGAAATTGGTTTATTTGCTCGCGGCTGGTATTGCTTATGCCAAGGTTTGCCTCTATAATCTTTCCTTCAACCACAAGCGAGAGGGGGACGGACTTTGGCGCGGGCGCCTGCTCGCGGGGGAGAATCGAGAGGTGCCCGTTTGTTTCGACTATGGCGTAAGCCACCTGCTCTATCGAGAAAAACTGCTGAGAGCGCAGGCTTTCCAGAATGTCGTTTACATCCATATTGAGCTTTTTGAGCATTTCGGAGTCGATGCCGTTTTCGTTTATGACTATCATCGGCTTGCCGTTCATAACCCGCCTGAAGCGTATAGATTTGGTGCAGACAAGGGTTAAGAAATAATGCACAACGAATATGGTAAGCAGGGGCACAATGCCGTAAAGGATAGGGGTGGAGATATCTTCGATAGGGGTGGTGGCGAGCTCGGCGACAATAAGGGTTATAACGAACTCGAAAGGCTGAAGCTGCCCGAGCTGCCGCTTGCCCATAAGCCTTAATCCGAGCAGGATAAAAAAGAATATAATAAGCGTCCTTATTATTACAACCAGCATATCCGTAGTATGCAAAAACCGGCGCCATTTATTTGTTTTTGTCCTTTGTATCTGATATAATAACCCCATAGCAGAGTAAGTGAACCGCGCGCGAAACCCCAAAAGAGGTTTCCATAGTGCTTTGGAATGGGATGTTGTCCAAAGACGAATGGCTTTAAGCCTGCGGTGGTTTGCTGCATCCGTTGCTAAGGCAATTAATTGTCTTTTTGTAATGGAGCTCTCCTAATCATGCGAGGAGGCTTTTTTCATGAGAATCAAACCTTATTTCACGACCAAAAGAATCGCGTATCTGGCGATTCTCGTGGCAATCAATGTCGCTATCAATTGCTTCGACATTAACATGGGTTCCCTGAAAATGACATTTTCCTATATCCCGTGCTTTATAGCGGGGATATTCCTCGGGCCGGTAAGCGGGCTTATAGTCGGGGTGTTGGGAGATGTCCTTGGAATGGTTATAGCGCCAAAAGGTGCATGGATTCCGCTTATAACGGTATCCGCGGGGCTTATAGGGCTAATACCCGGGCTTATCTGCATGATAAAGAAGCTGAATATCTTTGTAAGAATCGGCATATCTTTGGTTGTTGTCTTTGTGGTTTGCACCGCGGGCTTAAATACCTTTGCCCTCTTTCAGATAATGAGCAGGGGAAGAACTTTCTGGGTATACCTCGGGGGTAGAATAGGGCCGCAGGCGGCGGTGTATGCCATAAACGCCGTGATAATATTCCTGCTGTATCCGCCTCTCAAAAAATATGTGTTCAAGAAGGAGTTTGCGTAATCGCGGGTTGAGGGCGCTTCAGCTTTCGGAATTGCATTATGCTCTCTACATTTATAAGCCCGAAGATATAGCAGAACAGGGCATACATTACCGCGCCCGCGGCCAGAGCGGCAAAAAGCGCGAATATGCCCGTGGGGCCAACAAGAAGCGAATGTATCCACTTCGAGAAGAAAACGCAGGGCACGGCAATAGAGGCTACCATAACCGTGGTTTTGAGGAACCCAAAACTAAGATTGGCGCGCTTTCTTAGGTAATACATATTTCCGCACGCGCATATCGCGAGAGCGGCGGCGTTGGCAACTACAACCGAGTAAATACCCATATATTTTGGCAAAACATAAATGGCGGCAAGCATGAAAACGGCGCTTATGCAGTAGCTGAAGAAGCTCTGCTTTTCCATTCCGATGCTGTTTAGCGTGCTTGTCGTTATCATATTTATGGGCATAACGAGCATAAAGCAGGAAGCCGCCTCGAGGTACTTGCCCGACTCGATATCGGCAAACAGGAAAGAGGTAAGCTCGCGCCCGAGAGCGGCAAACGCCACCATAAACACCCCGCTTATCACTAACGCGAAATTGATGCCGCCGCATACCTGGCGGTTTAGCATAATCATGTTGTTTTTTACGCCGCTTTCGCTCATTTCGGGCACAAGCACGATTGTCATCGAAGCGATAATTGCGTTGGGGGCGAGAAGTAAGGGGTTTGCCATGCCCGCGATACGCCCGAAGCTTGCCGTGGCGTCCGCCACGCTGTAGCCCGCGGCGATAAGCCTCGCGGGAAGCATAATCGCAAGGATTGTGCCTATAAGGCTTCCGAATACCCTCATTGCCGTAACGGGCAGGGCGGGCTTGGCGATTTCGCTTATTTTGCGCGGCTTTTCGACCTTGCCGCCTTTAACGATGTACAAAATTATAAGAATGACGGCGACAGTCAGGTCGGAGATTGTGAAGGCAAGAGCTATGCCGTACGCGCCGCTCGCGCCGGCGAACAGACCCGAAACAAAGAGGGCGGTGAAAACTATGCGCAAAACTTCCTCGACGGTTTCGGTTACGCTGAAATAGGTGAATTCTTTGCTTCCCCAAAACCACGCCCTGATAATGCTGTATACGCAGGTGGATAGCAGGGCGGGAAGCATAATGTAAAACAGCGGCACGGCACGGGTATCCGAAAACAGCGCGCCGAGGTACGGCCTTAGAAGGAACAAGATTATAATTGTCCCAAGGGACACGAGTATTCCGAGAATCAAGGCGGTGGAGAACTGTGCGTAGCCTTTGCTTTCGGAATTGAGCGCCCTGTCCTCGGCGATTTTTCTTGAAAGCACGGTAGGGACGCCGCTTGCCCCCAAAGACGAAAACAAAAAGAAGGTCGAAAGGCAAATCTGATACAAACCCACCACCTCGGCGCCCAATGCGCGGGAGAGGTAGATTTTGAATAAAAATGAAAGCGTCCGTGTGACAACGGCAAATATCGTGACCGTTGCCACGGCTTTGAAAATGCGTTTAGTCGAACTCATCTTTATATATTACGAGAAAAAAACCAGATTTATGAGGCGGCAAACATATAAAAAAAGGCTATCCCTTGCGAGATAGCCTTTTGAAATCTTTGGAACCGGCAGGAGCGTTATACTATGCCGTAAGCCATCATGGCGTCGGCGACTTTTACGAAGCCCGCGATGTTGGCGCCCACAACATAATTGCCGGGGAAGCCGTATTCTTGCGCGGCGTCGGCGCATTGCTTGAAGATGTTAACCATGATGTTGTCCAGCTCTTTATCGACGCGGTCGAAAGACCAGAACATCCTTTGGGAAGCCTGGGCCATTTCGAGGGCGCTTATCGCTACGCCGCCGGCGTTTGCTGCCTTGGCGGGGGCGAACAGCACGCCGAAATCGAGGAATAGCTTTACCGCTTCGAGGGTGCAGGGCATATTGGCGCCCTCGGCAACGGCTATGCAGCCGTTTTTGATGAGGGCAGAAGCCGAACCCGCGTCAAGTTCGTTCTGGGTGGCGCAGGGGAGGGCGATATCGCAGGGGATAGTCCAGATGCCGTTGCAGCCTTGGATGTATTTCGCGTCGGGGCGGTACTTGAGGTACTCGCTTATGCGCTTTCTTTCGACTTCCTTTATTTTCTTTATGATTTCGACATCGACGCCGTCTTTATCGTAAATGTAGCCGTCGCTGTCGCTCATGGCGATAACCTTGGCGCCCATCTGGGTGGCCTTTTCGTTGGCGTAGATGGCGACATTGCCGCTGCCCGAGATAACAACCTTCTTGTCCTTGAACTTTTCGCCTTTGGTTTTGAGCATTTCCCTGGTGAAGTATACAAGGCCGTAGCCTGTTGCCTCTTTGCGGACGAGGGAGCCGCCGTAGGAGATGCCCCTGCCCGTGAAAGCGCACTCGTTGGCGTTTACCAGCTTCTTGTAGTAGCCGTACATATAGCCGATTTCGCGCGCGCCTACGCCGATATCGCCGGCGGGGACATCGATGTCGGGGCCGATGTGGCGGAAGAGCTCGCTCACGAAGGCCTGGCAGAACCTCATAACTTCGGCGTCGGACTTACCTTTGGGGTCGAAGTCGCTGCCGCCCTTGGCACCGCCGATGGGAAGGCCGGTAAGGCTGTTTTTGAGGATTTGCTCGAGCCCCAAAAACTTGATAACAGACGCGTTAACCGTGGGGTGGAAACGCAGGCCGCCTTTGTAGGGGCCGATGGCGCTGTTGAACTGTACGCGGTAGCCCGTGTTTACGCGGACTTTGCCCGAATCGTCTACCCAGCTTACGCGGAAAGTGACCATTCTTTCGGGTTCTACAAACCTTTCGAGAAGGCCGGCTTTTTCGTACTCGGGGTGTTTCTCGATTACGGCGGAAAGCGACTCTAAGATTTCTGTAGCCGCTTGAAGGTATTCCGGTTCGTGTGGATACCTCTTTCTTAAGTTGTTAAGTACCGATTCTGCATAGCTATTCATAAAAAAACTCCTGATAAAGGAAAATTACATAAATTTTATACCAATTTCCATCAAAATGCAAACGATTAAGGGTTATCGAAAAATATTTTTCGACAATATTTTTTTAGTAAATTTGTGCAAAACCCTGCGGGTAGCGCCCGAAAACCGCAAATATACCGTATAAAACCCCCGATAAAAATTTGTTATGTGTAGCCTTCGCGGTTTTCGATAATAATCACATTGGCGAATATTTAACGATGCCGAAAAAAATGTGACGATATTTTGAATCTTGCAAAAAATCTAAAAAATAAGCGCGTAGCGGTTGTATTTATTATAAGGTTATGGTACTATTGAAAATGCTGTAAAGCACTACTATTTAAGTTATTATTAAATGATGGTGGTACAATGAAGAAAAAGACTAACAAACTTTTGTATGTTCTGCTGATTGTCATTCTTGCGTTTACCTTGGCGGCGCTTGCCGCTTGCCAACCGCCGGAGGATGACGACGGCGACGCCCCCTCAAAAACACCCGCCGTTACCGATACGGCTATCGTAAAGAACGGAAGGTTCGCCAACGCGTCCAACTCCGACAACAGCAACGCTTATGTGAAAGACAGCGTCGCCAACTGGACACCCGCCAGCGGCGTAACCTCTTACACCTCGGCCAAAGTGGGCGTTATCGACCTTAAACCCGACATCTTTAATGCCAACAAAGACGCCGTTTACGCCGATATGGACTACCCCGGCATAGCACCCAACACCCCCAAGGAAAACGGCGACTACACCGATACCAACGCTTTGGTGATTTCGTCGGTTAACAACGAAGGCTCGCTGTATTACAAAAGCGCGGCGATAACCCTCGCGAAGAAAAAGTACTACAAGCTTACAATCGATGTCTACACCGACCTTATAATAGACGACCAAAACAATAAAGACCTTAAGGGCGTTTGGATTTATATCAATACCGGCGCTTACGCCGAGTTTCAGGCCATCAACACCGAGAAGGGCTGGAAAACCTTCACCCTTTATATCGAGGCCAACAACGCCGCCGACCGCACGATGTACATCCAGCTCTGGCTGGGCTACGGGCCCAAATACATGGGTTCCTCGGGCTCTTCGGACAAGAAGGATAACCCCCGTATGACCAAGGGCGTGGCTCTGTTCGATAACATCGTTATGTCCCCCATCGAAAAAACCGAATACGACGCCGTTTACAACGACCAGCAGAGGAACGGATACCCCCGCGAAGTTACCGTCGTATCCGATACCAAAAACAACGACACCGCCATCATCAGCCTCATATATCCCGATAGCAACTTCAGCTATGTCGCCGACTTCTCGACGACTTCCAGCAGCAGCACCAAGTCTTACTTCTCCGCCAAGGTTGGCATTCCCAACAGCAATAACTATTCCGGCCAGATAGGTAAAGACGGGATAGAGAACACCGAAGACTTCAACCCCTCCAAATACACCACCAATTACAGCACCGTCGGCATATTCGATATGTCCAAGCTGTTCGCGCCCCTTTATAACGAGGACGGCAGCTTCAAGAACGAGTACTCGGACACCTTCAGAACGATAAACACCGACTTTGTCGCGCCCAAGATTGGCGACCAGTACCAATATTCCGACTTCATGGACGGCGAGAACTTTAGGCTTAACGGCAGAAGCGACGCCAAGGATCCCTACGCCTTGCTCATCTACCACCCCGATTATTCCATAAGCGGCTACGGCTACAAGAGCAAGAACACCCTCCTTATCGAAAAGAACAAGTACTATGAGATTTCGGTTTGGGTATATGTCTGGACACCCGAATACGGCAAAACGGCAGTAAATGAACCCACCGAGCCTAAAGACCAAAGGATGGAAACCGAGCCGAAGAGGGAAGATTTCGAAAAGGAAGAGGAATACAACACCGCAAAACAAATATACGACAAGAACAAGTCCGACTGGGAAAAATACGATAAAGACCTTAAGACATATCAGGATTATATCGCCGCCAAAGAATTGTACGAAGGCGACGCCAGGGATAGGGCCCAGGCCATATTCAGGCTTACCGGCGCCACGATAGAAGAGGGCGAGCTTGAAACCAAATCGACCAAAGGCCTTACCGGGCAATGGGAAAAGCTTACCATAAAAGTCAGGGGCAACGAGCTTTCCGACCGCAGCGTAAACCTCGAGTTCTGGTACGGCGAGGGCAACTGGGGCGACGATACCCTTATGCCCGGCGGCTGCCTGTTTGACGATGTAACCATCAGGGTTCTCGACCCCGAGAAAGTTACCGACCCCTCCAGCTATGATGTGCTTTCGCCCCTCGAAGCTAAGGACTACGAGCCTTTCGG
>DGDU01000029.1:24668-25613 GCA_002385605.1 Christensenella sp. UBA3944 | reverse complement strand
GCGTATGGCAGCACTCTTTCGAGGACAGCAGGACGAGCAGGAAGGCCGGCGACGCAGCTATTATAAACGGCGCTGTGGCCGACAGCGATACCCTCTGGGCAAGCATCGACAAGCTTAAGGATTATCAGAATCCCGGCGCTCTGTACCTTATGGACGGCAACAATAAGAAGCTGTTCAACCTTGTTATGCTGCGCAACAATATTTATACGGCTTCTATCCTTAAATATATACCCGACGAAGAAAACAAGCTTGTTATAGCTCCCAACGCCTTCTACCGCTTGTCGATGTGGGTAAAGACCGACGATATCGACGACGATATGGGCCTCGACATAGCCCTTCTGCGCAAGGACGACGACAGCCAGCTTACAAGCCTGAGCAAGATTAACGCCAACAACGAGTGGACGGAAGTTGTGTTCTACCTGCAAGGCTCTTCCGACGACCCCGCCGAGTTCTACCTCAAGTTTACGCTCGGCTCCGGCGACAACTACACCCCCGCCAACCATATTAAAGGCACCGTTTACCTGTCGGCTTTCACCTACAAGAAGATAGCTTACAGCGAATACAATACTACAAGCTCCGACAAGTACTCCACCAAGTACAGCGTGCCGTCGTCGACCACCGCCAAGGACACCATCTCCAACGGCTGGTTCACCAACCTCGACACCGCCACCTTCACGAGCGAGAATAAAGACATCTTCGACGAAGATGACGGCAGCCTCATCGGCGTAGCCATCCCCTCCAGCTGGACCGCCAAAGCCGCCGAGTCCGGCCTCACCCAAAAGCCCAAGGATGTCAAGCTTGTCGGCACAGTCCTCAGCTGGAAGAAAGGCTCCGACTTCGACGAGATGTACTTTATCTATGTCGACAACCTCAAGGTTCCCGACGATAAGAATCCCGGCAAGACCAAAACCATAAATAACTATTATATGGATAGGGTTTTGAGGA
>DGDU01000029.1:1959-24448 GCA_002385605.1 Christensenella sp. UBA3944 | reverse complement strand
CGTGTCCATAGCTATTAAAGGCGCTACCTATAAGGTAAGGGCGGTCTCCTCGACCAGGGGCTTCTCCGACTTCGCCACCGCCAGCGGAACCTACGACGGCGACGACATAAACAAAGAGCTGTATAATGCCGAAAACATTAACAAGAATATGCCCAAAGCCGGCGTTATCGACTACACCAAGTACGAGGCTATAACCGACAATTACAGCGGGTATTCCTTCTACACGGGTAACTCCGACCCCTCGGCCGTAACCAAGGGCGGCGAGGCTGTATATGTAAGCCAGTACAACAAGCTGCTTATGGTATCCTCGCAATACCCCACAAGGATGGGCTACCTTAGCCCCTCGACCGGCTCGCTGACTTCCAACGCTTACTATATGATAAGCGTATGGGTAAGGACGGAACCCGGCTCGCTGGCCAGCGTAACCATAAACAACAAGTCCAATGTTATAACCTACGCTCCCGTTGAGGAAGACAACAATGACTATATCGGCTTTGTTAACATCGACACCAACGGCGAGTGGAAGCAGATTGTATTCTATATCCAAACAACAAAGATGTCCTCGCCCGCAGGGCTGCAGCTCGAGCTGTACCTCGGCAACAAGTACGCCAAGCCCGAGAAGATAGGCACCGACGAGTACAAGAAGGGCCTCTCGAAGGGTACCGTATACTTCGACGACATAACCTTCAAGAAGCTCGAAAGCGAAGCCGAGTACAACAGGCTTGCCTACGGCAGCGAGAAGCCCGAAGACGGAGACCTCGAGGAGAACACTTACTACATCCTTAAGGACAATGTGCCCAGCAACCTGTTTGTAAACGAGTACATCTTCAAGCGCGTAGACCTTACAACCGACTCTTTCGACAGCTATACCGAGGGCACCGATCCTCTGGGCGGCACCCCCGGCGCGTACACCCACTACAATGTGCAGAACGCCAAGGGCTACAACTCTTCGGACGATGTGCCCGCCATGCTCTACGGCGTTTACGACAAGCGCGATGTATGGGAGAAGATAGGCGACGACCTCACGGATCCCTACGCCATGAAGCTCTTCCAGCTGTTTGGCGACAGCGGCGAGGCAAATGACGCCGTAATGCGCTCCTTCCTCACCGAGAATGTAGGCACGGGCAACCACTACCTGCTGCTTGTAAACCTTGTGGACAACGGGCAATACTACCTGACTTCGGATACCTTCTCGCTCAACTCCAACACCTACTATAAGATTAGCTTCTGGGCGAAGGTAAAAGCTCCCGAAGGCAAGAAAGCCGAGTTCCGCTTCGAGTACGGCAACGCCACCGACAGGTGGTCCACCGTATACATCGACAGCGAAGAATGGACCGAGTACACCTTCTATATCTACAACGGCGACACCTCAAGCGTATCCAACAATAAGTTCGCGTTCTATCTCGGCTCCAACGAGAGCAAGGTAGAGGGCGACAACCTCGAGGATATGTTCGCGGGTATGCTGATAATCGACGATGTGACCTTCGTGCCGCTTTCGAGCGACGAAGAATACACCGCCAAGGTTGCCGAGTACGAGGCTATGTCCGACGAGCAGAAGGCAGCCGCCAGCTTCGGATACTACAAGTTCGAAAAGGCCGAACCCACGCCCGGCGACGATGACGATGACGACGGTAAGGACGACGAGGACAGGAAGAATCAAATTAACAGCCAGCTGTGGCTCCTTATCTCCTCGATAGTAATCGGCGCCCTCCTGATAGCGGTAATAGTTGTGCTCATCTGGAGAACGGTGAAGAAGCGCATCAAGAGGAACATCCCGGTAAAGGTTATGAGCAATGTGCCCGTAAACCTCGAAACCAAGCACGAGCGCAAAGCCAAGACAACAAAGAAAGACCTGCCGACGGACGATTACACAGACTAATAATTAAATACAGAAAAGGCTCTCGGAAGAGAGCCTTTTTGTTGTATATAAAGTTAATTACGCTAAATTTTCATAGCCCGCATAGCGTTAAGTATCGCTATTACCGACACCCCGACATCGGCGAATACGGCAAGCCACATATCGGCAAGGCCCAGGGCGGAAAGAATGAGGACGGCGAATTTAACCCCGATGGCGAATGCTATGTTGGTTTTGGAGATTGCAAGCGTTTTGCGCGCCGTCTTTTTAGCCTTTATTATCCCGTCTAACCTGTCGTGCATAAGCACTATGTCCGAAGCTTCTATGGCGCTGTCGCTGCCTATGCCGCCCATCGATATGCCCACATCGGCTCTCATAAGGGCGGGAGCGTCGTTTATGCCGTCGCCCACAAAGGCTACGGGGGCTTTTTCGCTTGCCATTATAGACTCTAATTCGGCAACCTTTTTGTCGGGCAGAAGCCCCGCTTTATAGTGGTCTAAACCGGCGTCTTTTGCGATTTTGGCTGCTACCGCCTCGTTGTCGCCCGAAAGCATATAGGTCTTTATGCGGTTTTGTTTAAGGTACTTTATAACCGAGGGCGTTTCGTCGCGGAGGGCATCCGATATCACTATGCTTCCCGAGAAGCTTCCGTTATGGGCGACATATACCACCGTGCCTGAACTTTCGTTTTCGGGGATGTAATCAATGCCGTATTCTTCCATAAGTTTAGCGTTGCCGCATAGGATAACGCTGCCGTCCTTTTTAGCGGTGATGCCCAGCCCCGCGTTTTCGGTTATGGCGTAACCGGTATCGTAGGGAAGGGGGCAGGCTTTAAGGATACTTTTTGCTATGGGGTGGTTGGAGCCCGCCTCCGCCGACGCCGCGAGGAATAAAAGTTCTTCTTTATTCCTTACAGGGTTTACCTTTTGAACCTCGAACACGCCTTTTGTGAGCGTGCCCGTCTTGTCGAATACTACGGCGCAAGCCTTATCAAGAAGTTCCAAACCCTGTGCGCCTTTTATGAGCACGCCGTTTTTGGAAGCCCCGCCTATGCCGCCGAAGAAGGAGAGAGGGACGCTGATAACGAGGGCGCAGGGGCAGCTTACGACAAGGAAGGTGAGAGCGCGGAATATCCAATCGCTCCAGTTGCCCAGGAAAACAGGGGGGATTATCCCTATGATTAACGCCGAGAATACCACGGCGGGGGTGTAGTATTTGGCGAAGCGGGTGATAAACCTTTCGACTTTGGCTTTTTTGGAACCAGCGTTTTCTACAAGGTCAAGAATCCTGGATACCGTGCTGTCGTAGAAGTGCTTGTCGGCTTTTATGTGCAGCACGCCTTCGAGGTTTATAACCCCGCTTAGCACGGTGTCGCCCTCGCCTATGCTGACGGGGGCGCTTTCGCCCGTTAATGCGGCTGTATTGAGGTAGCTTTTGCCCCGCACTACCGTGCCGTCTAAGGGTATCCTTTCGCCGGGGCGCACTACAAAGGTGTCGCCCACCTCAGCCTCTTCGGGCGGGAGGGAGATTTCTACCCCGTCACGGATAACAACGGCTTTGTCCGGGCGGATATCCATAAGGGCGGCTATCGAGCGGCGGGACTTGCCGATAGCGTAGCTTTGGAACAGTTCGCCTACCTGATAGAACAGCATAACCGCGACCGCCTCGGGGTATTCGCCTATTACGAAGGCTCCTACGGTAGCTATCGACATAAGAAAGTTTTCGTCAAACAGCTTGCCGCGCCCGATATTCTTTGCCGCTTGTAAAAGCACATCCCAGCCTATGGAAAGATATACAATACCGTACAGTACGCCAAGTATGTATTGTTTGGGCCCCGCTACCTTGTCTATGATAAAGACAACGATTAGCCCGGCTAAGGATGCGCATATTCTTATAAGGTTTTTCGTATGTTTATCCATAAATTACCACACAAATCGGTCAGTTTACAGCCCTTTTATTACGCAATCGGGCTCGAGCTTTTTGGCTACTTTGTGTATCTTTTCGACGGCGGATGCGTATTCGGCATCGTTTATGTCGAGCGAAAGCCTTTGCGATATGAAGTTAAGAGATGCCGCGTTTACGCCCGCTATGTCGGATATGGCTTTCTCGAGTTTTGCTGCGCAGACCGCGCAATCGAGATTTTCTATTCTTGCTATCTTTCTCATGGTTTACCTCTTTTAATTTTTATACGATATATCTGAATCCTTATTGTACCGTTACTCTGTGATATGCTCTATCGCCGTGCGCAGTATCTTTTCGATATGGTCGTCGTTTAGCGAATAGATTACCGTTTTGCCTTGCTTCCTGAACTTGACCAGCTTGTTGTGTCTTAGCACTCTTAACTGATGCGATACGGCAGAAACCGTCATATTGAACAGCTTTGCGATGTCGCAAACACACATTTCGCTAACCAGTAGAGCCGACAGGATGTTTGTACGGGTGCTGTCGCCGAACACCTTAAAAAGCTCCGAAATCTCGTATAAGATATCCTCGCTTGGCATCTCGGCTTTTGCCTTCAGGACTACATCCTCGTGGGCGCATTCGGTGGCGCAAAGTGCGCTTTTTGATGTCTTCATATAGCCTCCGTATATTTGAATGGTTGTTCAACTGTTTGTATTATAACTCCCACTTCATTATATGTCAACCGATTTTTATATTGTAGTTTGTCGGCGTTTTGATATTTACAAAAAGGAGATTTTGTTATATAATCATTTGGGCACTTAATTAAGATAATACTATAGTAACTATATATATATCCTAATTATATATGGTAAGAAGGAAATAAATTGAGCTACCTTTTTAATAGGGGAATTCATCCCAAAGACAAGAAAGAACTCACGGCAGACCTACCGTTTGAGGTCATGTCCGCACCCGCTAAGGTATATATACCGCTTTGCCAGCATATCGGCGCCCCCGCTAAAGCACGCGTTTCTGTCGGAGACCGCGTTAAAGCCGGCACGCTTATAGGCGAGGCAACGGGCTTTATCAGCGCCAATGTACACAGCTCGGTATCGGGCACAGTTGTCGCAATAGAGCAGCGCGAAAACGCCGCGGGGCGCAAAATAGACCATATCGTAATCGAGAACGACGGGCTTTATGAGGAGGAAGCTTTACCTCCGCTCGAAAACCCCACAAAGATGGATATATTTACGAGGTGCTACGACGCGGGCATTGTAGGCATGGGCGGCGCCACCTTCCCAACGCATGTTAAAATTCAGCCCAACAAACCTATCCACACCCTCATAATTAACGGAGCCGAATGCGAGCCGTACATTACGGCGGATTACCGCATGATGCTGGAGCACCCCAAAGAGATAGTAGAGGGTATTTCTTATATTAAAACCGTACTGGGCGCGCAAAAGGTTGTTATCGGTATAGAGGACAACAAGCCCAAAGCCATAGATGCTATGCAGGCCGCCGTTGCCGGTACGGATATTACCGTACAAAAGCTTAAGACGAAATACCCGCAGGGCGGCGAAAAACAGCTTATCCATGCCGTTACAAAGCTTAAAGTGCCGTGGACGGGGCTTCCCGCCGATGTCGGGGTTATCGTCGTAAATGTAACGACGGCTTTTGTCGTGTATGAGGCTATCAAGCTGGGCAAGCCAAGTTACACACGCTTTATGACGGTTAGCGGCAAGGGTATCAAACGCCCCGCCAACCTTATAGTTAGGGTAGGCACGCCGTTTGAAGATGTTGTTGATTATCTCGGGCACAACGACTATGTTAAAGCAATCGTCGGCGGCCCGATGATGGGGCTAAGTATAGCAAACCTCAACCCCGTTGTCGCCAAAGGCAATTCGTCGCTTCTGCTTCTGGATAAATCCGAAGAAAGGGAAATAGAGCCCACCCCTTGCATAAACTGCGGAAGGTGCGCGATGGCTTGCCCCATGCGCCTTATCCCCATGATGACGGACAGGCTTATTCTTAAGGATAAGATTGCCGACTCGTACAAATATCATCCTCAGTGCTGCATAGAGTGCGGCTGCTGCGCTTATGTCTGCCCCGCCGACCGCCCCCTGGTGCAGTCGCAGAGGCTTGCCAAAAAGCTCATAAAAGAAAGAATGCAATAGGAGAGTATAAGATTGAAACTGCAGGTATCTTCATCTCCGCATATAGGGACAAAGCTCACAACCCAAAAGATAATGGGGCATGTCTGTATAGCCTTGTTGTTTCCCACCATCGCAGGCACTGTGATGTTTGGCATATACTCTTTTGTGGTGGTTCTTGTAGCCGCGGCGTCCGCCGTGCTCGCGGAGTTTTTATATAACAAAATTACCCGCCAGCCCCTAACGGTAAACGACCTTTCTGCATTGGTTACGGGAATGATACTCGGGCTTAACCTCCCGCCGACAGCCCCGCTTTTTGTGCCGATTGTAGGTTCGTTCTTCGCCATTATGATTGTTAAGATGCTGTTTGGCGGCATAGGCAGAAACTTCGCCAACCCCGCCGCGACGGCAAGGCTATTTCTGGTTTTGTCCTGGACGGGCTTTATGACCAATTACGCCGCGCCCGTCGATTATTCGCAGGGCTTCTGGAAGGCCTTTGTATCGGGATTTACCAAAGAATATGTAACTTCCGCCACCCCGCTAACCGCCCTTAAGGGCGCTTCGGGAGCGGTACCCGAAAGCATAAACCTTCTGGATATGTTTTTGGGGCGGATAGGGGGTTCGATCGGTGAAGTCTGTGCCGTCGCAATTATATTGGGATTTATTTACCTGATGATATTTAAGATTATAGACTGGAAGCTTCCGGTTGTTTACATAGCGGCTTCGGCGGTTGCGGCGCTCGTTTTCTATAAAAACGGCTGGTTGTTCATCCTGCCCACCTTGCTTTCGGGCGGTTTGCTGTTTGCCGCTGTATATATGCTTACCGATTACTCGACTTCGCCAAACACTACCATAGGCAGGATTATTTTTGCCGCTGGCGCGGGCTTCCTTACCGTATTGTTCCGCCGCTACAGCGGAATGGTTGGAGGCGTAAGTTTTGCCATCGTGCTTATGAACCTTACCGTGCCTTTGCTGGATAGGATTATCCCCAAGCCCTTCGGCTATGTTAAGCCTAAAAAGGAGGCGGCCCGTGGTTAAGAAGCCGGCAGATAAAAAACCCACAGATTTCAAGAAAAGGCAAAAAGCCTTCTTTAAGTCCGAATCCTTCAAGGCGGTAGCCGTGCTTGCCATAATTGCGCTTGTGACCTCGCTTATCTTAAGCGTTGTATACCGCTTTACGGCGATAGACGAAGCCGAGGCAATGCGCAAAAAGATAAACGATGTCTACAACGCCGGCACCATCACCCCGATAGATGTATCGGGCTACGATAACAAAGCCGATAGCGTAATACTTAACGCCTTTATGGCCGAGGACGGCGCCTGCGTTGTCGTATCAAAATCCAAAAAGGCATACAACGCCGCGCAGGGCATAACCCTTTTTGTGATAATAAAAGACGGCAGAATCGCAAAAGTCGCAAACTATTCGTCTTCGGAAACCCCGGGGCTTGGCTCCAAGGCTTTGGAAGGCGCCTACCTCGAGCAATATGTAGGTATGCGGGCGTCCCGCCTTGCTTCGGGCGACGATGTAACAAGCCCATCCATCCCTCCGCTCGATATCAAATACATCTCGGGCGCGACCAAGTCTTCAACGGGCGTGAGAATTGCCGTCGAGGCGGCGGCGGCCTTCTATGTCAAGGAGGTGGCACAATGAAAGATCGCTTCAAGGGCGTAATAGAGCCCTTCTCCAACGGCATAGTAAAGAATAACCCCACCTTCCGCCTTGTGCTGGGCACCTGCCCCACGCTTGCGATAACAACCGCCGCGCTTAACGGCTTAACGATGGGGCTTGCTACCACTTTTGTGCTTATATGCTCTAACTTTTTGATTTCTTTGCTTCGCAATGTCATACCCGACAAGGTAAGGATACCCGCTTATGTTATGATTATCGCGGCGTTCGTTACCGTCGTCGATATGGTGATGGCGAAATTCCTGCCCGACCTGCACAAAACGCTGGGGCTTTATATCCCGCTTATCGTAGTTAACTGTATAATTATGGCAAGAGCAGAGGCCTTCTCCAACCAGAACGCGCCGCTTCCTTCGGTAATGGACGGGCTTGGCACGGGTATAGGCTTCACCCTCGCGCTAACGGTTATGGGCATAATAAGAGAGTTTTTGGGCGCCGGCTCCTTCTTTGGTATAGAGATACCGTACCTTTCGAATTACGCCATGACGATATTCATAATGCCCGCGGGCGCCTTCTTTGTGTACGGCTTCCTGATTGTGCTGTTTAACGCCGCCGTCGACGCAATACAGAAAAAGATTGACGCAAAAAGCGCAGGGCAAAAGCATCATGTCCTGCACGCCGAAAGCGCCGAACCGGAAGCTGCAAATAACGAGGGAGGGGCTGAATAATGAACTACGCTTTGTTTCTTATAATCAGCGGAATATTCATAAATAACTTTATACTCTCCCAATTCCTGGGGATTTGCCCCTTCCTGGGCGTGAGCAAAAAGATAGAAACCGCCCTCGGCATGGGTATAGCCGTTATATTCGTAATGGGCATAGCGAGCGTAGTTACCTACGGCCTTAACCTTCTGCTTGTTATTGCGGGCATAGAGTACCTGAGGACTATGGTTTTCATTCTGGTTATAGCCGCGCTCATACAGATTCTCGAGGTTGTGCTCAAGAAGTTTATGCCCTCGCTATACAGCGCGCTGGGCGTGTACCTGCCGCTTATAACCACCAACTGCGCCGTGCTCGGTGTGGCCATTATGAACATCACTTCGCTTGCCCAGCAGAGCGTGCTTTACGCCTTCTTAAACGGCGTAGCAAGCGGCGCCGGCTTCACGATTGCCATATTGCTGCTTGCGGGCATAAGAGAGAAAATAGAGACTTCGGATATCCCAAAACCCTTCCAAGGGTTCCCAATCACGCTTATTACTGCCGCAATAATGGCGATGAGCTTCGCGGCTTTCGCCAGCTTGATGTTCTAGGAGAATAAGATGGATATACTATTGCCTGTCGTTATATTAACTTCGCTGGCCACGGTGTTTGCCGTCGTTATTGTATTCGTGAACAAAAAGCTAGCGGTTCAGGACGACCCCAAAGTAGAGGAAATACTATCGCTGTTACCGAGCGCCAACTGCGGCGTTTGCGGAAAGGCGGGCTGCGCCGACCTGGCCAGGTCGCTTGTCGAAGGCAAGGCAAAGATAGAGGATTGCCCCTCATGTTCTGCGCAAAGCAAGGCAAAGATAGCAAAGATTCTGGGCGGCGATATTGCCAAGTTTGAGGATACCTTAGTGATATGCGCCTGCTGCGGAGGTAACGCCTGCGACGACAAATACGAGTATCAGGGCTACGGCGACTGCGCCTCGATTGAGCTTATCGCGGGCGGGCGCAAGGCCTGCTCCAACGGCTGTATCGGGCAGGGCAAGTGCAACAGGCTTTGCCCCTATGACGCCATACAGATAATAGACGGCGTCGCGTATATAGATAATACCGAAGACTCCAAATGCAGGCAATGCGGTATTTGCATAACCAATTGCCCCAAAAAGATAATGAAGCGTATACCCGCGAAAGCCGAAATCTATATTGCATGCAGCTCGTGCTACAAGGGTAAGGATGTGCGCTCGATGTGCAAAAAGGGCTGTATAGCCTGCGGTTTGTGCGCCAAGATTTGCCCGCAATCGGCCATAACGATGAAGGGCAACCTCCCGATTATCGATTACGATAAATGCAACGCCTGCGGCGATTGCCTCGCAAAATGCCCGACAAAAGTTATCAGGTGGCTAAAGCACGATTAATTATAAGCCTTTGGCGAACATAAATTACCGAAATGATTTGCGTGCCCCTTAGCGGGCGCTTATTTTTTTCTTAAATCGGTTTTGGCTGCCCGATTTGCTTGCCGATCGTGAAGAATGTGGTATAATTAACTATAAGCTGATAAAAGGAGATGATTCAATTGTCAAGCATTTCGATAGACAAAGAAAAATGTAAAGGCTGCGGGTTGTGCGTAAAAGCCTGCCCAAAAAAAGTGATAGAAATATCGGCTGACGAGTCCAACAAATCGGGATATTTCGTCGCCGACCCCGTAAGAATGCAGGACTGCATAGGCTGCACTTTCTGCGCCCTTATGTGCCCCGATGTCTGCATTACGGTAGAAAAGTGAGGTGCCTATGAAACAGTTAATGAAAGGTAACGAAGCAATAGCCGAGGCCGCGATAAGAGGCGGTTGCCGAGCGTTTTTCGGGTATCCAATAACCCCCCAGAACGAGATTCCTGAGTACTGCAGCAAAAGGATGCCCGAAGTGGGCGGCGTCTTTATTCAAGCCGAAAGCGAAGTATCGGCCATAAATATGGTGTACGGCGCCGCGGGAGCGGGAGCGAGGGCTATGACTTCAAGCTCTAGCCCCGGCATAAGCCTTAAGCAGGAGGGCATAAGCTACATCTGCGGTTCCGAATTGCCCTGCCTTATAGTCAACATCGTAAGGGCAGGCCCCGGGCTAGGCGGAATTCAGCCCGCGCAATCGGACTACTTCCAAGCAGTCAAAGGCGGCGGGCACGGCGATTACCATATGCTTGTTTACGGGCCCGAATCCGTTCAGGAGGCCGTAGACATCGCTTATGACGCCTTCGACAAGGCCGAAAAGTACCGCGCGCCCGTCATGATTCTGGGCGACGGCATGCTGGGGCAGATAATGGAAGCCGTAGAAATCCCGCCTATGAAAGACCCTGCCACCTTCCCCAAAAAGGATTGGGTAACCGACGGCACCGGCATCGGCTCAAACAGAAGGATTATAAATTCGCTTTATATAGAGCCCGACGCTCTCGAGACCGTAAACCACAGGCTGTTCGCAAGATACAAGGAGATGGCAGAGAACGAAACGGCTTTCGAGTGCTACAAGACCGATGACGCCGAAATAGTGCTCGTGGCTTACGGCACCGTTGCGCGTATTTGCAAGAGCGCGGTAAATATGTTAAGGGCTAACGGCATCAAGGCCGGCTTGTTCCGCCCCATAACCCTCTATCCTTACCCCTACGAGGTTTTGGCTAAGATTGCCGCTCAGGACAGCGTAAAGAGCTTCCTTGCGGTAGAGCTAAGCATGGGGCAGATGGTAGAGGATGTCCGCCTGGGCGTAAACGGCAAAAAGCCCGTTGAGTTCTTCGGCAGGACGGGCGGCGCGGTTATGTCGCCCGAGGACATCGTTAAGGTTGTTATGCAAAAGGAGGGCAGATAAATGGCGGTGGTATTTGAAAAAACCAAAATGCTCACGGATGTTAATTTTCACTATTGCCCCGGCTGCACCCACGGCATAGCTCACAGGCTTATCGCCGAGGCGCTCGAGGAGTTGGGCTGCGAAGGCAAAGCCATTGGTATCGCCCCCGTAGGCTGCGCAGTTTTTGCCTATAAATACTTCAACTGCGATATGCAGCAGGTTGCCCACGGAAGGGCGCCCGCGGCCGCCACAGGCGTAAAGAGGGTTTGCCCCGATAAAGTTGTTTTTGTGTATCAGGGCGACGGCGACCTCGCTAGCATCGGCACTGCGGAGATTATCCACGCCGCGGCCAGAGGCGAAAACATAACGGTTATATTCATTAACAACGCCATATACGGCATGACGGGAGGGCAGATGGCCCCCACAACCCTCATAGGGCAAAAGACTACCACTTCGCCCCACGGCAGGGACGCGTCCGTAAGCGGCAACCCCATAAAGGTTTGCGAACTTTTATCGACGCTGGACGGGCCTTCGTATATCGCCAGGTGCGCGCTTTCTGACCCCGCGAATGTCATGAAGGCTAAGAAGGCAATAACCAAAGGCCTTAAAAACCAAATAGAGGGCAAGGGCTTTTCGCTCATAGAGTTGCTGTCCACATGCCCCACAAATATGGGCATTACCCCGATAGCGGCTTTGGACTATGTAAAGAATGAAATGACCAAGATATTCCCTCTGGGCGTGTATAAGGATATCGACGCCGCGCAGAAATAGGAGGCATAAAGATGGAAGAAAAAATTATAATAGCAGGCTTCGGCGGGCAGGGTGTGCTTAGTTTGGGACAATTTCTGGCGTATGCCGCGATAGCCGACGGTAAAGAGGTTACATGGCTACCAAGCTACGGGCCCGAGATGCGCGGCGGCACAAGCAACTGCAGCGTTGTCATCTCCGACGAGAAAGTGGCAAGCCCGATAATATCCAACCCCGACTGCCTCATAGCCCTCAACAAACCCAGCCTTTATAAGTTCGAAAGCAGGGTAAAGCCCGGCGGAACGATAATAGTAAACAGCTCGCTTATATCCGACAAGGTAAGCCGCGACGATGTAAAGGTTATCTACCTTAACTCCCTCGAGCTTGCGCAGGAAGCGGGCCATCCCAAGACCGCGAATATAGTTGTTCTGGGCGCCTACATTAAGCACAGCGGGCTATTCTCCCTTGACCTCGTAGCCGAGACCATCAAGGAAAAATTCGCCGAAAAACCCAAGGTTATCCCCGCCAACCTTAAAGCATTGGAGCTTGGTTACAACGCTATTTAATTCAATATCGCTACTTAAAAAATAAAGAAGGGTTGTTTTCGGACAACCCTTTTTTACAATGCGATGATACGCCGACATTAATAAACCGCATATAAAACAGAACCGCTATTGATAATGCGCATAGAATGTGCTATCATATTCTAAATAAGGAGAAAACTATGAACCTGTTTACGGAAATCGCCATACTTTTCACAGGAATGACGGCGCCTGTTATTGTCTGCCTGGTGGTGGGGCTTATTTTCGTGATCATCGAGCTTTTTCAGCCCGGATTCGGAATTTTTGGCATAATAGGCGGGATTTTGCTTCTTGCCGCGATAGTCCTAAGGGTACTTGTGGGCGACGGCAATATTGTAGCGCAGATTTTCCTTATGCTCTTCTTTATGACAATAATATTGCTTATCGCTTTCGTGATTATGGTTGCGATGTCGAAGAAGGGCTGGCTTACAAAGACTCCGTTTTACCAAAAGCAAACGGCGGTGGGCATCGACCGCTCCGAAGGCACCGAGGATTACACCCATCTTATCGGCAAAGACGGTGTTGCCACAACCGACCTTCGCCCAATCGGCAAGGCCGAAATTGACGGCAGGATTTATGATGTTTCCTCCGACGCTTTTTATCTCGATAGAGGCGAAAAGATAAGGGTTATCGCAGTAGACGGCCTGAAAATAGTGGTAAAGAAGGCAGATGAGCCTCAAGCAAGACTTATTACAGAATAATTAGCAACGCAATTAATACAATAATTTTAATAAGGAGATAAGGAAAAATGGTAATGTTGGCACAAGCAGGGGTATGGATAGCGTTAATCGTTATTTTCGTCGTATTTGTCATTCTCGCGCTAATATTGATACCCTTTAACACATGGTTCAGGGCTCTTGTTTCGGGCGCGCCCGTATCGATTTCCAGGCTCATCGGTATGAAGCTTCGTAAAATCAGGGTCGCTATGATAGTTGACGCCTATATAACGGGAAAAAAGGCAGGGCTCGATATCGATATCGCCACCCTCGAAACCCACTATATGGCGAAGGGCGATGTCGTAAAGGTTGTTAACGCTCTAATAAGCGCGCACAGCGCAAACATTCCGTTAAGTATTCAGACGGCCATGGCCATAGACCTCGCCGGCCGCGATGTGCTTAACGCCGTTAAGGTATCGGTTAACCCCAAGGTTATCTCAACGCCCATGATTTCGGCAATCGCCAAAGACGGTATAGAGCTAAGGTCCAAAGCGATGGTTACCGTGCGCGCCAATATCGCAAGGCTTATCGGCGGCGCCGGAGAAGAGACGATTATCGCCCGCGTAGGCGAAGGCATAGTTACCTCGATAGGCAGCGCCACCTCGCACAAGGATGTTATAGAGAACCCCGACCGCATTTCCAAGACGGTGCTAGCCAAAGGTTTGGATACGGGCACGGCGTTCGAGATACTCTCTATTGATATCGCCGATGTCGATGTCGGCAGAAATGTGGGCGCACAGCTCCAGATGGACCAGGCCGAGGCGGACAAGAAGATAGCCCAGGCAAAGGCCGAAGAGAGAAGGGCTCTGGCCGTTGCCCAAGAGCAGGAAATGAAGGCCAAGACCCAGGAAATGAGGGCTCTGGTGGTGGCAGCCGAGGCCGAGGTTCCCAAGGCTATGGCGGATGCTCTGCGAGCCGGCAAGCTGGGCATAATGGATTACTACAACATGCAAAATATACAGGCTGACACCGCTATGCGCAACGCCATAAGCGGCGACCGCCCCGACGCTTCCAAACAACAGAACAAGAAAGAAAAATGAGCCTCTTTGACGAATTGATAAACTTCGAGAAAAACCCTTCCTCGAGCGCCATAAAGCCCGTGGAGGGAACTTCGGGTACGGCAAAAAAAGCGGTTGCGCAGGCGCCTAAAGCGCCTCCTCCCGCAAAAAATGCCACGCCTTCTAAGAAGCCCGAATCCCACACCCACCCCGCGTCGGAAGGGGCTTCTGTCAAAAAGGTGGACTATGCCAAATATGCCGGCGAGGGCTGTGAGGAGCACTACACCGACAGATATATCGCTCAGCCTTTCCTTACAGAAAAGGAGACTAAGGATTTGAGAGGCATAGCAAGGGCAATAGTAATAGGGGAAGTGCTCTCGGCGCCACGCGCAAAAAAACCATGGAGACCAAAATAGTTTGATGCTTCTCAAAATAAGCAAAGACAAGGGGGACAGCGAAAGCTGTATCAGGTACGCCGCCCGGGAATATATGGCGTTTATGGGGCTCGAAACCGAAGAGCCTGTCGAGATACGCCGCCATAAGGGCAAGCCCGTACTCGAAAACCTCCCTTTCTTTGTAAGTTTCTCGCACACAGCGGGCATGAAGGCCTGCGCCGTAAGCGATAAAGAAGTAGGCATCGATGTCGAAAGAATGACGGGCGGCAAGGATTTTGCCGCCCTTTCCAAACGCTTTTTCGCGGGCGGCGAAATCACCGGGAAGAGAGGGGAGTTCTATAAGCTCTGGACCGCGAAAGAGGCTCTTAAAAAGCTTACGGATATCCCGCTTATCGACGCTTTAAGGCTTTCGGATTACTCCAAAGTAAGGCATTTTGATATTATTGAGGGCATCTCGCTTTCGGTAGCGGGAGAGGGTAAATTCTTTATAGTTTTGTTTTTTTAGAAAACAAAAAGCGCCGAAAGGCGCTTTTTTAATTATCCGTATTAATGATATTTTCTTACCAATTATTGTTTGCTTCCTCTACAAACGCCAGCATATCCTTTATCACCAGGGTTTTGCCGTCGTCCAACACCACTTTACCGTTAAAATACCCGAAAACCTGATGGCAGGCGTTATTTACCCAGAGAAGCTTTATTGTCGTATAGTTGTCGAATATGGGGGTGAAAGCCATCTCAAAACGCTTGTCGTCGGAGGTAAAATACCAGGGGTCGGTGTAGTTTTCGCCTCGGGTATAGGTGATTCTGCCCAATTTATGGGTCCTGTGGTTGTAAAATACGGCGTTTTCGGAGGCAAACTCTGTATTTCCGAATACCCCGATGTTAAACCCGAAATATCCGTCCTCGAGCTTGTGGCTGCCGTTGCCCCACCACCATTTGTGCGAGAAGGGCAAAATGCCCCTGCCCCAATCTATAAGCCCGAAGGATTTATCCTTCTCGAATACCGCTTTGACATCGCCGAATTTTGCGTATCCTTCGGCCTGCATGCAGCTTTGCTTGTAGTTATGGTAAAATTCGTAGGGCTTCCCAAACGGTGTTACCACAAGAATGCCCTCGGCGTCGGCGGGGTAAGAGAGGGTTAGCTTTATTTCGCAGTCGCCATGCTTGGTTTTTGCGGCGATATCAAAGGCGCGCTTGCCTTCGCTAACGATTATATCTATCTTAAGGTTTTTGGTGTGCTTTTGAAGATGGCAGGAGGTGCCCGCGGATGGCGCAAGGCCTAACTTTCTCATGGGCAGCACGAGAGGGAGGGTTGCCTCGTATCTTTCGCCGCTGTAATTGAACAGGGCGGCGTTTATCGCTCCCGCGTAAGACACATGCCCGAAGGTAATCTGAAGCGTCCAATCCTTATCCGAAACCTGATAAAAATCCCATTCTTTATATCGGAACGGGTGTTTAATATTTTCGGGGTTGTTTTGGATTATCGGCTTTTTGGAATAGCCGAATTGAAGGGGTATTCCGCCGTCGGACAGCAAAACCGAAGGCAAAAGGGGCTTGTTTTCCATTTATCCCTCCTTAACAACGGCGTATTTTTCTATTACGGGCTTAATAAGCTCTATAACCTCGGGGGTGGATATAAGCCCGATATGCCCGCCGTAATCGATATCCTCTATGTCTACGGTAATTACATTTTCTGCCCTCAGCGATTTGCCGGCCGTTGCGCTGTACGCCCAGACAAAGCCGTCGCCGAGATCGTCGTATCCCATGGATGTTATCTTCTCGCCCACCGTGTTGATGTTTGCGGTATACCTGGTTTGGATCCCCGTGCCGACAACATAATATGTGTTCACAAAATCGGTTACATGGCGGAACTTGTCGCCCACCTTAATGTAATCTTTGCTTTGGTATTCTACCAGATCCCTGTATACGGGCTTAAGCGATTCCGATTTGGTTTTTGCGAAGTCCAGAGAGGTAAAATACTGATATACCTCGTTGAAGGTAACCATATTACCGTTAAAGAATATGGGGGCGTTATCCTCGCCGTAGGCGCTAAGCTGCCACATGGCGGGGTAGGGCAGAAGCTGTATAACCGAGGGGATATCCGTAAGTTTGCCGTATAAATTAAGGGCTTCCATCTGCTCGGAAAACTCGGTTCGGGCATAGCCGCCCGCTGCTGCGTCTTTATTGATTAGCCAATCCAGGGGGCCCAAAGTACCCAAAAAGGGAGCCGCAATCGGGATAAACAGGTTTACCTTGGCGCGGTTTTCTGGCTTGGAGATGTACTTTGTTACCACATTGCCGCCTGTGCCCTGGGAGATAAATATAACATCGGTATAGCCTTTAATATTGATGTAATCCTCGAGGTAGGAGCTTGTTTCCAGAATGGATTTTCTCCAGTCGTACTGCCAGACTACGATCTCGTAGCCCGATTGCGAATATTCTTCGGTGAGGTAATCGGCGAGGGGTTTCAGGCTGTTATCGAACCCGAAGCGGTGATCGCCTGTGTGGCAGGCGTTAAGGGATTTTGTGGGGTTGCAGTCGTCGTCAAAATCGAACATGGCGGAAGCGTAGGCCTCTATAAACCCGCTTTCTTCCTGCTCTTTTTCGAACAGTGCCTCGGGGTTTGCGCTCCAAACCAAGGTATTGTCAAGCTCGGGGTCGGTGAGGTTGCTTCCCATAAGACCGGGGACAATAATAAACGCTTTCTTGACAACGGGCCCGGGCAGGTTTGCGTATGTAAAACTAAGAAGAAGAGCCGCGAACGCTCCGACTATAAGAATTATGCATGTAAGCAATATCGTCAGGGTTTTAAGCGCTTTGGATGCCGGTCTCATGATATACCTCCTCCGTATACCGTAATCTTATCACAAACGCTGCCAAAAATCAATATGGGCCTTCGATTTACCCCGCCGTTATTGACGAGGCTGGCGTATTGCTATATAATCTATATATAATAATAGGGCAGCATAGTGCGCATACCGGATTCGGAGGGCATAATGGCAAAGAAAACAACCGCAAAAAAAGCAGCGATCGCGGCCGCCGTCATACTACTGATGATACTTCCCCTTTGCATGGGTGCGGGGTATCTTGTATGGATATCGGGCGACAAGGCTTCGGACGCTTATAAGTTCTTTGCCGGGCTTTTCGGCGAAAGGAATGACTATGAAGAACCCCGCTATGCCTACGACCCCGTTTATCCGGGCGCAAAACCAATAGACCCCAACTTCAAATCGCCTTTGTATTACCTCTCCGAGGATACTTTAGAGGATATCCCCGCCATAAGCTATTACGACAATCTGCCCGAAGAGGCGGTAGCCGAACTTTATATGCCCGCCGGGCTTCGCTACGAGGGCATAGGGCTGTTTGTATGCTATATAGACGACAACGGTGGCGTAGGCATTAAAAAGACAACCTCGCAGGCGGGGCTGGATTTGTTCGACGCGACAAAGCCCACATTCTTGTTTATTCACGGAATGCAGCGCAATTTCGGCGCCCGCTACGACGAGGGCGTAAACTTCCTTAAGCCTGTGATAGAGGCGGGATATAATGTGCTTTTGTTCCGCTGGAGCCAGTTCTGCGACGAGGAAACCCCCATGATAATAGAGCCAAAGCTGTGGGGCACAACAAAAGATAAGGGGCTTGTCGGCATGCGCTGGAGAAATACCGATAATAAGTATGTCACGGACGATATCCCCAACGCCTCGATGGCGGAGATATTCGGCGCGTATTATATAGACTTTATGCTTCGCTTTAATTACACGGGCAGCCTCATACAGTTTACGGGGCACTCGATGGGCGGGCAGCTGTTGTTCTCGTCTATGTCTTATCTTCTTACTAAAGAGCAGGAAGGGCTTATTTCACCCGCTCTGCTTCCCGACAAGGTAACGGCTTTCGACCCGTATTTTGCCCCGTTCAAGGATGATGTGTACTGCCAATGGCTGGGCAAAAAGATATCCGAGTATGTCTTCGACGAGGCGGGTAACCCCGTAAACTTCCCCAACAGCAAGTCACAAAGGTTTACATCCTCGATGGACACGATTGCCGACACCGCCGTTGCCCTTAGGAACAGGGGCATAGCCTGCGAGTATGTGCCGTCTATTTCGGGTTATGTGCATTTGCTGATGCAGCTTTTCGACCCCAACGACCCCGCGATCGACAGGTTTAAGAATAACTGCGTAGTTCTCGAATACCGTTCGGACTGGACGGATATCACCGACTTTAACAGCTTCCATTTAGCGGGTCGGGAATGGTATATGTTATCCGCCCTTCAAGGCTATCTTATGGATAACGCCCTGAATAACCCCACCGACCTCGCGCCCACGGCTACAACCCCATTAAGCTATTTTTACGCCAGGGTTGGTACGGTGTACCGCATGGAGCCCAATTATACCATCGATGTAGAGGACGATATTATATATTCGGACAATGTAACGGGGGCTAAGATTGCCGGCTTTGCGTTCTATGACGCCAACGCCAACGGCGTTTACGACGAGAGGCTGCAGGCGCGTGTGCCCGGCGTAAAGCTGGAGCTTTATATGAAGGACGGCTACAGCGAAAAGCTGATTGCCACCCGGATAACCGACGAGTCGGGATATTACAGCTTCGACATCCCGCGCATAAACGCCAACGGCTTCGACAAGTTCTATATCCGCGCGGTCGCGCCTACGGGCTATCAAATATGCGACAGGGGCGGCGAAGCCGATATGATGGGCAACGACATCAACCCCACCGACGGGCGCTCGGACGCCATAATCCTCAAGCATTTCAAAAATCTGAAAATAATAAACATAGGAGTTAGAAAGGTATCCTGATATGAAAAAAGCATGCCTTTCGGTGTTTGTCTTGATTTTCGCTTTGTGCCTTGTATTTACGGCTTTCGCGTGCAATAAAAATAAGGGCAACCCCGACGATATACAGCTTAAAGAATACACCATTC
This sequence comes from Christensenella sp. UBA3944, assembly GCA_002385605.1. Classification (GTDB taxonomy): domain Bacteria; phylum Bacillota; class Clostridia; order Christensenellales; family DTU072; genus Firm-09. The sequence goes on along the minus strand of DGDU01000029.1, from coordinate 5,015 downwards.
CCGACGATTTGGGGGATTACGGCCTTACCATCGAGTGGCTTGCCCAAAACGGCTCGCCCACTACTTTTAATCCCAAAAAGCCCGTGGTTATTTTGCTTGAGGGCGCCGTAAGCGAGGGATATAAGAGCGGGTATTCGCTTGATGCGGATATTTACTCGGTAGAAAAAGCTCTGCACACCGACAGCAGGGACATAAACCACAACCTCGCTTTTTATTGGTGGAATATGGGCTTTAATGTAGGCGTATTCCATTACGAAAATTACGCCATAGGCAGCCTTAACGACATAGTAAAAAAGATTTACAACAAGAAAAGCGTATATTATGTCAACAAGGACGGCGTGACGGTATATCCCACCGATTCGCAGTTTAACCTTACCGAGGTATTTGTGTATCTCTGGCTAGACCTTCTTAAGAGAACGCCTATTGTGGATACCGACACCCCGTACAGCAGCCAGGAAATAAGGTTTATCGGCAATTCGGTAGGGGCTAACCTTGCCATAAGCGTTGCCGATTTTCTGTATACCGCCTATAATAAAGGGCTAGTGCCGCCGTACTGCGTGCCCAACAGGATTTCCCTCATCAACCCTTACTTCTCCAATGAAAACCTGAATGTAAAGGTGGATTTCAGAAGCGATACGCTTTCTTCCCCCCTTGCCTACAACAAAGAGCGCATTGCCGAGCTTGCCCGCGAAGGCGTTGTTTTCGAGCTTGTCGAAAGCGACCCCGAATTTTATAATAGCTACGCTACACCTTACAGCGGGCTTGTCGAAACCGAAGAAAGTGCCGCCCTCGGCGACAGCGGAGACTGCGCGTTATATAAGGATATATTAAGTAACTGCGCTTCCTTAACCTTCAACCAAACCTACGACAGGTTTTATACCGAAAGTTATCTCGCTCTCGACAGGACGGCGCTAGATTGGTATCTGTACAGCATAAGGGGCTCGGATTACACCGTTATAGACAGCCCCTCGTACGGCGGGCCCGATAACTCCCGCCCGATGGCGGACAATTACAGAATATATACAAACTACAGGCTGTACGCTGTAGCTGCGTGGACGCCCACCCCGTATCTTAGGGCTGTAAGGGGCGTCGAATACAAGATGCAAACCTTAAGCTACAACAGCGATACCAATAAATACGACATAATAGAGCCCTACACAATGATTAAATTCCGCTCCGAGGCTTTCCAATGCTCCAACCTCGACAAGAGCTATGTGTGCGGTTATGTCTACCTCAACAAGAACAAAACCAAATATCTCAACTGGGGCGCGGATACTCGCCTTGCCGATGTCGAAATAACGATTACGCTTGAAAACAGCGATCAAACCGACAAAAGAACCTTCGTCGTGCGCACCCAAAAGGACGGTTTTTATTCCTTTGTGCTGGAGAGAAAGTACTACCAGCACAATATCACCGTAACGGTTATGCCGCCCAGCCCCTTCTATACCTATTCCGTAGACAGGCAGATATCCGAAAGCTTCTACGAAAAGTACACCATTTCGACCATAAACAAGGCCGAAGCCTACCTCGACCAAACCTACATGACGGTTGACGACGAGAGGGTGCAGATCATATTCAATAACTGCGGCCTTATTCTAGACAGATAATTATGGATTTAGCTGTAATAACAAACGGTTTTTATACCTCCGAATCCACACTTTATCAGCTTAGAAGGCTTACCGAGGAGTGCGAGAAAAGGGGCATAAGGCTTAAGGAAATTAGAAACGCCCGACCGTGGGCGCCCTCGGATTTTGAGGATATCCCAAAGAAATGTATCTTTCTGGATAAGGATATTTGCCTTGCCGAAGAGCTTGAAAATAAAGGTGTGCGCCTTTATAACAGGGCAAGGGCGATAGGGCTTGCCGACAACAAGATTAAGACTCAAATCGCGTTGCAAGGGCTTATACAATTCCCAAAGACTTTATTTTCTCCCTTAAGATACAGGGGGGCTCCCGCGCTTGAAGAACTTAGCGAAGTAGAAAATCGGATTGGCTATCCCGTCGTAATAAAGGAAGCCTCGGGTAGCCTGGGGCAGCAGGTGTATCTCGCAAAAGACAGAAAAGAGCTGGCGGAAATTACAAGCAAAATAGAGGCAAAAGCGCATTTGTATCAGCAAGCCGTAAGCCGCTCTTTCGGGCGCAGCGTAAGGGTTTTTGTCGTGGGCGGCAAATCGATAGGGGCGGTTAAATACATTAACGATAAAGACTTCAGATCCAATATGGAAGAGGGCGGCAGGGTATACCCCGCGGAACCGGGAAAAGCCCACATAACGGCCGCGGAAGAGGGCGCTAAGGCCTTAAGGCTTGATTTTTGCGCCATAGACTTTTTCGACACCGAAGAGCCTCTGGCAATAGAGGTAAACAGCAACGCATTTTTCAGGGGTTTTGAAGCCCTGGGCATAAATATCGCCTCTCATATAATAGAGCATATTGTCGCGGCGGATTAGCCGCCGATTTCGCCCCAGAATCGTTTTACATAATTTAGCATTGTTCGGCGGCAGCGTATATGGTATACTATAGGTGACTGGAATACTCGTCAGCCTGGGTTCATATTAAAACCGCTGAAATTAATAAGGGCTTACGGAGTTCGTGCGTGGATGCTATGCCCCCGATTGAAAAATCGCCAGGGGACAGCAGAAAGCGCAGACAGTTCGCCCACCTGCTTTATTGCGGGTTTTTAATTCCTCACGGCAACGGTATTTTGGTATTAAACAGGGCTGTCTCGATAAGAGGCAGCCCTGTTTGTTTGTGTAAATCGGATTAGAAAAACTTTTGGATTATTCTTCGTAGATGCGGTTTCTCTTTACCGCGCTAATTATCGCGGCCAGGATGCCGAGAGCGGCTATCGCGCCGATCGCTATATACAGCCATGTGAAATACTTTTGCTCCTCGACAACGATTGTCCTTGTGTAGGTGCTGCCGGCGTGGAATTCGTCGCCCTCGTAGGTTACAACAACGGTGTATTTGCCGCCCTTGGAGGGAAGCTGGGTATAGACATTGCCTTCGCTGTCGTAGTACCTGATCTCTACCTTGCCCTGCAGGATGCCGCCTGAAGAA
>DGDU01000029.1:0-1720 GCA_002385605.1 Christensenella sp. UBA3944 | reverse complement strand
AGAACCTGGAGGGGTTGGACGCGTTCTGAATATTCGCGCCCCTCACCAGAAGCTCGGTTTTGGCCTTTTCTACGGTGAGGTATATCTTGCCGGTCACGATTTCGTAGTTATCCTGATCGTCGGGCACGAAAGTCCAGGTATATTCGTGGGTGCCGGGTACAAGGACTTGCCCTTCGTCCAGCGCGATTATGCCGTTTTCGTTGTCACAGGCGATTGTCGGCAGCTTGTCGCCATAGCGAAGCTCGCCGGTATAGGGCAGAACATTAACCGCGGGCACAGCCTTTACAATCGTAAGCGTCGCGGATATGGTCACTGTATTATAGTTTTCTTTGCTGATTACGGCTGTTACTTCATAGACGCCCACATCCTTGAAGGAGAAGGCGGAGTTCCTTTTTTCGGTACCGTATGTGTACTCAACGCTGGCGCCGGCAAAAACTCTGTCCGCCGCGAAGGTTATTTCGCTGCCGGTATAGATAAATGTCTTGCTGTCGAAGATGTTTTCGACGGCGTCCATATCGGCGGGGATTATTTTGTATTCCTTTACGCAATCGGCCTCGTCGGCGTAGAAATTGCTGTCAAGGATGTTGACAATAACCTTGAAGCTTCCCACATTTTCGTCGTCGCCAAGTATCGTGAACGAATGGGCTATCGGCCTGCCGTTGCCGATAACGGTTACATGCACATCATTGCTCTTCCTGTCGCCCGGGCTGTATATCAAGCGCTCTATAGAAAGCTCGCTGAAGGTTATTTCCGCCATAGCTGGGCTGATTTCATAGAACACTTCATCGGTTAGGACTATAACGAAGTTGTTCGCGTAACCCGCGCCGTTATTCTTTACATCTATTTCCAGGGTCCCGAGGGTTATCGGATATAACCCGACATCGGTCGCGTCGCCCGCGCTCAGAGCGCCCTTGAGGGTGATGCTCTTTATAAAGTCATCCTCACCTTCATATACCACCGTGTATTTTATGCCCTCTATCGGCAGCCCGTCGTACGCCTTGCTTTGCCCGAACGCAGGGGTAATTTTTATTTCACGCGGGACAATAATTAATGCTTTTTCAAACACCTGGCTTGCCGACTTATAGTTGTCGCCCGAAGCGTTCATGGTGTAGTTTATACGCACATCGTACTCGCCTACATCCTTGGGAACTTTGCCCTGCCAGGTGTTGTTGGGTGCGCCGTTGTTAAGCCTGTAGCTTAGGCTAAGCGTGCCTTTGCCCGCAGGGCCGTCTATCTGGGGTTTGAAGCTTACATCGGCAGATGCGCCGTTATAAATATGCTGCTCTGACCCAAGAGGCAAGAACACAGGCATTATGTTGTCTATCTTAAGGATGTTATTGAATATCTTTACGGTGTTGATGTAGTTTTCGTCCTCAGCGGCGGTGTAAATAACTCTCACCTTATAATTCCCGCTCTGGGTGGGGCCTTCGTTGGACCATTCGTCGCCGTTGGCGGGGCAATACTGAACCTGTACTGTGCCTGTCGGGACGAAGGACTCGTTTACGCCATCTACCCTGATATCTTCCGCCGCGAGCGTGACAGGCTGGTTTGTGAAATCAAATGTCCTGGGGGTTACCGAAATCTTGGGCGCCACCTTGTTGATTGTCACATATCCGTAGAAAATTTCCCATGCCGATGTGTAGTTGGCGGTGGAATTGTCGGAGCCCGACAAATCAGGCGTGAAGATTACTTTCAGGTTGTATACGCCGCTGTTTACGGG
>DGDU01000038.1 GCA_002385605.1 Christensenella sp. UBA3944 | reverse complement strand
ACTCGGAGATGTGTATAAGAGACAGGGACAAGACCATAAAGTCGATGATAATAGGCCAGGCATAGGAGGTGCTATATGAGAATAAAGAGAGCAGTTAACGCGGTAAAAAAGCGCAGAAAAATACTTAAGAGAGCAAAGGGCTACTACGGCTCCAGGAGCAAGCTTTACAGGATAGCCCGCCAGGCCGTTATGAAGAGCATGCAATATGCTTATGTCGGCAGGCGCCTTCGCAAGAGAGACTTCCGCAACCTCTGGATCACCCGTATCAACGCCGGGGCTCGCCAGAACGACATTTCTTACAGCCGCCTTATGCACGGGCTCAAGGTGGCGGGCATCAACCTCAACCGCAAGATGCTTGCCGACCTCGCCGTAAACGACGCGCCCGCTTTCGCTTCGCTTTGCGAAAAGGCGAAAACGGCCCTCAACAAAAGGCTGTCCCGTTGAGGGGCGGCCAATTTTTTATGATATGGTAAAAGAAATCGCCTCTTCCGCCAACGAAAAGATTAAGCTTGTAAAAAGCCTTGCCGACAAAAAGGGAAGGCAAGCTTGTGGACTCTTCGTGGCGGAGGGCACCAACCTCGTCAAGGATATGCCCGACAAAAGCGGGGCTTTGTTTGTGCGAAAAAGCGATACGGACAAGCATTCCGCGATAATCGAGGGCTGGCAGGGCGAGGTATATATCGCGGCCGACAACGCCTTTAACTCCGCCGCCGACACCGTAAACTCGGGCGGGATACTGGCGCTTTGCCCCATACCCGAGGCTAAGCCCGTAAGCGGCGGTTTCGTGCTTGTTCTGGACGGGATTTCCGACCCCGGGAACGCCGGCACGCTTATCCGCACCGCCTGCGCGCTGGGCATAAGCGACATCGTTGCGGTGGATTCTGCCGATTTTTACAATCCCAAAACCATAAGGGCGTCTATGGGCGGCGTGTTTCATTGTAACCTAGTCCCGCTGGGGCGCGGGGAAGCGATAGAGAGCCTTAAGGATTATACCGTCGCCGTCCTGGACATGAACGGCGCCGATGTGTACTATTATAAGCCTCCCCCAAGGCTTGCTTTGGTAGTAGGAAACGAAGCAAGAGGCGTTTCCGCCGAATTCAGGGAAAGGGCAGACAAAGTCCTTGCGGTCCCGATGTACGGCGGCAAAATGGAAAGCCTCAACGCCGCTATAAGCGCGGCGATCGCCATGTCGGCCCTCCGCCACGGCAAACAGGCGGAGAAATCTATCTAAGCCAAGGAGGTAATAAATATGTCAGGCCATAGCAAATGGGCAAATATTAAGATTAAAAAGAGCAAAACCGACGCTCAGAGAGGGCGTATATTCACAAAGATAGGCAGGGAAATCGCCATAGCCGTCAAGATGGGCGGCGCAGACCCCAACAGCAACCCCAGGCTGCGCGACGCAATCGCAAAGGCGAAGCAGAACAATATGCCTAACGACAATATCCAACGCTCCATTAAGAAGGCGAGCGGCGAGCTGGACTCGGTAAACTACGAGGATATAACCTACGAGGGTTACGCTCCCGGCGGCATTGCCGTAATCGTGGAAGCGTTAACCGACAACAAGAACCGCACGGCGGGCGAGATAAGGCACATATTCGACAAGTTCGGCGGCTCTCTGGGGCAGACGGGCTGCGTTTCGTATATGTTCAAGAAAAAGGGCGTAATTATTGCCGACAAGCAGGGCTTTACCGAGGACGATATGCTTATGCTGGCTCTTGACGCCGGCGCCGAGGACCTCACCGAGGACGAGGATGTCTTTGAGATATTCACGCAGCCCTCGGATATGGGCGGCGTCGCCGAGAAGCTCGCGGCAAGCGGCGTGAATGTGTTGTCGCAGGATATCGATATGATTCCCGATGTCGAAGTAGACCCCGCCGATCATATAGATTCGGTAAGGAAGCTTATAAACAGGCTGGAAGAAAACGACGATGTCCAAAATGTCTACCACAACGCCATACTTCCCGAGGAAGAAGAGGAAGAATAAAATGGATGTAATCGAAATCTGCCAAAAAGCCAAATACGCTTCGCAGTCCTTTGCCGCCGCCTCGACGGCCAAAAAGAACGCCGTTTTGGCAAAGCTTAAAGAGCTTATTCTGGCAAACAAAGATAAAATCCTCGAAGCCAACGCTCTGGATATCGAAAGGGCAAGGGAAGCGGGCAGGGGCTCGGCCTTCCTCGACAGGCTTGCCTTAAACGAATCAAGGATAAACCTTATGGCCGAAAGCCTCGACGATGTCATAGCCCTCCGCGACCCCGTAGGAGAGGTAGTCGAAAGATATACCCGCCCCAACGGGCTTAAAGTAAAAAGGGTGAGGGCGCCTCTGGGCGTTATAGGCATTATCTTCGAGGCAAGGCCCAATGTAGCCGTCGACGCCGCCTCGCTGTGCATAAAGAGCGGCAACGGCGTTATCCTAAGGGGAAGCAGGGAGAGCGCCTCGAGCGTAAATTACCTTGTGTCCCTCATAAAAGACGCGCTTAAGGGCTGCGGGCTTAACGAGAATATCGTCGGCAATGTCGACCCCATGGACAGGGAACTGACGGCTGTAATGCTTCGTCAGGATAAGTACATCGATGTAGTTATACCCCGCGGTGGCGAGGCCCTCAAAAAGGTAGTTCTCGAAAACGCCACGATGCCCGTAATAGCTTCGGCGGGCGGCAACTGCCATATGTACATAGCAAAGTCGGCGGATATCCCCATGGCGGTATCCCTCGTCGTAAACGCCAAATGCAACCGCCCCAGCACCTGCAACGCCTTGGAAACCCTGCTTATAGACAGGGCGCACGGCAAAGAAACGGTTGTTGCCCTTCTTAAAGCCCTTAAGGATAACAAAGTGGAGCTAAGGGGTACGCAGGAGGTTGCCGATATCGCGGGCGGGCTGGACCTGATAGTCGGCGAGGAAGAATTCGGCAAGGAATATGACGACCTTATTATCAAAATAAAGATGGTGTCGGGCGTAAAGGAAGCCATAGACCATATCAACCTTTACGGCACGCGACACAGCGACGCCATAGTAACAAATAACCAAAAGGAAGCCAGAAGGTTTACGCAAGAGGTGGATTCGGCGGCGGTTTATGTCAATGTATCCACACGCTTCACCGACGGCTTCGAGCTGGGGTTGGGCGCCGAGATGGGCATAAGCACGCAAAAGCTGCATGTCCGCGGGCCGATAGGCTTAAGGGAGCTTACCAGCGTAAAATATGTGGTAACGGGAGAAGGGCAGCTTAGAAAGTAAGCAGCCCGAATAACGGCAATAGGCAAGCGACTAGCGAAAAAAGGAGCAAAGATGAGGCGCATAGCGGTTTTGACAAGCGGGGGCGACGCTCCCGGTATGAATGCCGCCATAAGGGCGGTGGTAAGGTGCGGGATAGCGCAGGGCATGGAAGTGTACGGCGTCGAGCGCGGCTACGAAGGGCTTATTAAAGGCCTGATAAATAAGATGGACAGCCGCTCGGTGTCCGATACCATCCACAGGGGCGGCACCATCCTTAAAACGGCAAGATGCCCCGAGTTTAACACCAAAGAAGGGCGCGAGAAGGCCTACGAAGTGCTTCGCGCGTATAACATCGAAGGGCTTATAGTGATAGGCGGCGACGGGTCTTTCCGCGGCATTAAGGATTTGCATGACGACTTCGGCTTCCCCTGCGTGGGCATACCCGGCACCATCGACAACGATCTGGCGTACACCGATTATACTTTGGGCTTCGACACGGCGGTTAACACCGTGCTTAACGCCATAAACAACATAAGGGACACGATGACTTCGCACGACCGCGCCTGCATAATAGAAGTTATGGGCAGGCATTGCGGCGATATCGCCCTTTACAGCGGCATAGCCGGCGGCGCCGAGGCAATGCTCGTGCCCGAAATACCCTTCGACCTGGACGCTCTTTGCAACAATATGAAGAAGAACATTATAAAGGGCAAGGTGTCCGATATTATCATTCTTGCCGAGGGCGTATGCAGCGCGGCGGAACTCAAATGCAAGATAGAGGATAAAGTACCCGTATCCATCCGCACAGTCAAGCTTGGGTATATTCAAAGGGGCGGCACGCCCACCATGGCGGACAGGCTTCTTGCGGCAAGGTGCGGCTACCGCGCGGTAGAGCTTATAAAGAACGGCAACCTCGGCGCGAGGGTAGTGGGCATAAGGGAAAACAAGATTATCGATATGGACATAACCGAAGCCCTAAATATGCCCCGAATTTTCGATAAAGATTTGTATAAAATCGCCACTTTGTTGGCGCAATAAAAATAATACTAAAAAGGAGATAAACCAAATGAAAAATCTTGTTGGAGCTTGCATTTTTGGCCAATCCGGCGGGCCGACATCGGTTATCAACGCCAGCGCAGCGGGCGTATTCATCGAGGCTTTAGCCCAAAAGAACATAACCGCGGTTTACGGCGCGGCTAACGGCATCAAAGGCATACTTGACGACAGGCTTTATGACATCGGCAAAGAGGACCCCGCCGAGCTCGAGCTTCTCAAATACACACCTTCTTCGGCTCTCGGTTCCGTAAGGTATAAGCTTAAGGACGCATCCGTAGACGAAACCGACTACAAGAGAATCCTCGAGATATTCCAAAAATACAATGTGCGCTACTTCTTCTACAACGGCGGGAACGACAGCATGGATACCTGCAACAAGATTTCAAAATACCTTCTCGCCAAGGGTTACGAGTGCAATGTTATAGGCGTTCCCAAGACCATAGACAACGACCTTTTCGGCACCGACCACTGCCCCGGCTACGGCAGCGCGGCTAAGTATGTAGCCACCACGATGATGGAGCTTAACCTCGACGCCAAAGTGTACGACAAAGGGCAGGTTGCCGTCGTAGAGATAATGGGCAGAAACGCGGGCTGGCTTACCGCTGCCGCCGCTCTCGCCAGCTATAAGGGACTTGGCCCCGACCTCATTTACCTCCCCGAGCTTCCCTTCGACCCCGAGAAGTTCCTCGTACAGGTTAAGGAAGTTATGGACGCCAATAAGGGCAAGTGCATAGTCGCCGTTTCCGAAGGCATCAAGACGGCTTCGGGCGTGTATGTCGCCGAGGCTCTCGGCAAGGCCGAAATGGCGAAGGACAACTTCGGGCACGCCCAGCTGGGCGGGCTCGCCGCCAAACTTGCCGACCTCGTTGGCAGGACATACGGCGTAAAGGTAAGAGGCATAGAGTTCTCGCTTATGCAGCGCTGCGGCGCCCACCTCGCCAGCAAGACCGATGTGGAGGAAGCTTTCAGGGCAGGGCAAGAGGCGGTAAGAGCCGCCGTTAACGGCGAAACCGACAAGATGGTAGTGTTCAAGAGGGATATGTCCTCGGGCTCTTACAAGTGCGTTTACGAGCTTATGGATGTCGCCCAGGCCGCCAACACCGAGAAGAAGATACCCCGCGAATGGATTACCGAGGACGGCGTTGGCTTAAAACATGAGTTTGTGGATTACGCCCTCCCCCTTATCCAGGGCGACTGCAAAGCCCCGCTTGAGGACGGGCTGCCCCGTTTCGCTAAGCTTAAGAAGGTTTTAGTAAAATAAGGTGAACATCAGAAAAAAGCTTGCCATTTTAACGATCGTAATATTGTTTTCGGCTTATATCGCGGGCGCCGGAGTGGCTTTGTGGGCATATACCGACTATGACCCCATGCCGCCCGAGCCCGCGGTTATTTCGGTTTCGGCCGAGCCCGACTATCTAGTAACGATAGCCTGGAGGAGCGTGGCTTCCGCCTCGAGGTACGAGCTTCAGTACCGCTACGGCTACGAGGAGGGCAAAACCTACGGCATAAAGACCAACAAGACCTCCTGCACCGTAGACCGCATAAAAGGCAACCTTTATTTCAGG
>DGDU01000024.1 GCA_002385605.1 Christensenella sp. UBA3944 | reverse complement strand
GGGTATGTAGGTGAATACCACCCAGGCTTTGCGGGGGCCTATCTTTACGCTGCCCGCGAAGGCAAGCACGAAGAAGGCGGCAAGAGTAATAAGTACGGCGTAAGACGATAGGATAAGGCCGGTAAGAGCGTGCCGCTTTAGCGCTATGTTGGATGCGAGGATTTTGGCGGTAAAGAAGATATACATTATGCCCGCCATCGAGGGGAACACGATTATCGCGGTAAGCCCCCACTTCTTTGTGACGAACGAAACGGCTATATAAACGATAACCGAGATGAGGGCGAAAGTGAGCGCGAACATAACATCGCGCCACAGCCTTTTGTCGCGCAAAGTGTCAATCGGGTTACCCGAAAGCTTTCTTAGGGCCTCCGAATAGTCGCCAAGGCTGTCGATGCATTTTTGGTAAATCTGGTCTTCCGTTAAAGATTTATCCTCTTTTAGCTCCATCGCCCTGGACATAAGATTGCTCAAAAGCTCCTCGCGGAAGTCGTTGGCCTCTTTGCTATCGGGCACGGACTTGAACTGCTTGTCCAAATATTCCCTGAACCTATTGAACAGCATTACTCTTTACCTCCTATCAAAAGTTTGTTAAGTATTCTGTTTACTTCCTTCCATTCTTTAACCGCGTTGTTATATACCTCAAGCCCCTTTTGGGTTATCTTGTAGTACTTGCGCCTCGCGCCCTCGACGCCCTCTCCCCAGTAAGTGGTTATAAGGCGGTTTTCTTCCATTCTCTTGAAAGCGATATATATTGTTGCGTCCTTTATGTCGATGTAGCCCTCGCCGTCCTCGATTATGCGCTTGGCGACCTCGTAGCCATAGCTGTCGCCCTCGGATAAAATCCTTAAAATGATCGTATCCGTGTGCCCTCTTAATATGTCGCTGTTAACGGCCATTAAAGCGCCTCCTTATGAGTATACAAACAAGCAAACTACTCAATCTGTTTATGTACCCATTATATCATAAAATATTCGCTTGTAAAGCGTTTTTTTACAAAAAATGTGAAAATTTTATGCTATGCTAAGATTTATTAATCCTGCAAAAAGCAAAAAGGGCAACCCGCAAAGGCAGCCCTTTTATAATTATCTTATATATAAATTTGTCCCGAGGGTTATATTACTTGGTGCCAAACAGCCTGTCGCCGGCGTCGCCGAGGCCGGGGAGGATGTAGCCGTTTTCGTTAAGGCATCTGTCGAGGGTGGAAATGTAGATTTGAACATCGGGGTGGGCCTTTACGACGGTTTCGACGCCGAAGGGAGCGGCTATAATGTTCATAAGCCTGATGTTCTTGCAGCCCTTTGCTTTAAGAAGGTCGATTGCCGCGACTGCCGAGCCGCCTGTCGCGAGCATGGGGTCTAATACTATGGCGACTTTGTCTTCTATGTCTTTGGGGAGCTTGCAGTAGTATTGCTTTGCCTCGAGGGTGCTTTCGTCGCGGTAAAGCCCGATATGCCCTACCCTAGCCGTGGGGAACAATGTGTGCACGCCGTTTACCATACCGAGGCCGGCGCGCAGTATGGGCACTATCACCACGCTGTTTTCGACAACCATTTCCTGCTCCGTTCTCTCCAGCGGGGTCATAACCATGACTTTTTTGGTGGGAATGTCTTTGAAGCACTCGTAGGTAAGAAGGGTTGTGATTTCCTCAACCAGCTCGCGGAACTCCTTCGTCCCCGTTTCTTTGTTGCGCAGAATGGCAACCTTGTGCCTGATAAGAGGATGGTCGATGATTGTTACATTTGGGTAAGTATTCATATCCGCTCCTTTTGTAAATTACCTCAAGGGTTATTGGTAAATTTTTAATATTGTACCACTTGAGGGCTTAATATTCAACCCCGAAACATATATTGGGGAGAATTTTTTATGTGTTTTGATCGCCGCCGCCTTCGGGCTTTTTTGTGAACAGCTTTTTGATGGCGCGGCCGAGGTCTTTTACCCCGTTTTCCTTTATGCCGAACCAGTAAAAGCAGAACAATAATATAACGCCCAGCACGCCGAGCGAGGCGTATAAGGCGGTTTTTTCGGCCTTGTTAAGAAGGGGCTTGCGCTCATAAATAACTTCTTCGCCCTTCCAAACGGCATACAGATTTAGCCCTTCGCTTACCGTGTAGGTTTGCGAGGGGTAATACCTCGCAAACCCGTCCGACCAGCCGTCGAAGGTGTAGCCCTCGCGCTCGGGTATGGCTTCGGGCACGGTTAAAGAGCCGTCCGTAATTTCCACGCTTGCGAAAGGAGCGGGATCTTCCCTGTCGAGATAAAAATTGACTGTCAGCCCTTCGGCAAAGGCGGGCGCCGAAAGCGAAAGCATAAAAACGGATATAAAAATAACGGCCATAAATGCCGCTATCTTAAGGCTGCGCCCCATCAGATATCCTCCAGCGGGCGGATAATTACCGACCCGCTCTTTTTGGGCGCGGCGGAGGCGGGCGCGCCGAAGTCAATAACGGGCAGGTAGTACGCGGGCAGGTTGGCGTTGGTCGTTATGTTGGTGACGGCGGCCCTGACATACGGGAATATCATGGAGGAGGCTTGTATCCTCATTTCCTCGATGTTCATTTCGCCCTCCGCTTGGAAAGACCCAACGAGGTTTAAGTTAAGCTCGAAGGGCACCGGGGTGGGCTGCGACTTGTCTATCGTCACATTTACCGCCACAACCAAGGACTGGGGATCTTTTTTCAAATCAAACCTTATTTTGGGGTTTATCTGAAAGTTTTTTTCGTTCTGGGCCTCGGAATTTATCCGAAAGCTCATCTCGGTAACCTTATAACCTAAAAACTTTAGCATATTTTCTCCTTATATTCATCAGAATGACTTGAACCCGAACCCGTTTACCTCTCTGGCGTCTGTGATGTACAGGAAGGCTTTGGGGTCGATTTCCTTAATTAGCCTTTTGAGGGTGACAAGCTGCCTGCGGCGTACGACGCAAATGAGAATATCGCGCGGCGCGTTGGTGTATACGCCCTCGGCGCGGACTAATGTTGCGCCCCTTCTCAGCCTGCTTACGATGGCGTCGGCTATTTCTTTGTGCTTTTCGGTAACGATATTGAATACGACGCTGGACTCGAGGCCTATGCCTATTACATCGGCAACCTTTGTTGATACATAAAGGGCGATAAACGAATAGAAGATGGGCGACATCACCCTCACAAAGAGGGTGTTGGCGTCGACATTTCTGCCGCCGATAAACCCGAGAACGCCCGAAAGCATTACTACGATTATATCCGAAAGGAATATAAACCATTGGGCGTTAACCACGGGATTTTTTTCGTACATAACTTTTCCGACGATATCCGTGCCGCCCATGCTCATATTGCTAAGCAGCATTATTCCCATCGAAATGCCTATCATGACGCCGCCCGCGAGCGCGGCGACCAGCATAAAGCCGCTTTCCATGTCGCTGGACTGGAATACGGGCACTTTGGCTACGCCAAGAATCCACATAAAGAAGGCGTAAAGGGCGACGCACAGGCTGGTATTAAGTACAAATACTTTATTTAGCTTGAAATAAGCTATTATAAGAAGCGGTATGTTCATATAAAATACCGTTATACCCGCGTTAAGCCAGGTGTTGGCAATCTGCGGGTTGAAAGGGAGAACGGCGTTATATATTATGGACGCCAGGCCGCTTATGCCGCCGGGAGCGAAGCCGTTGGGCACGATAAATATATAGGTGCCTAAAGCCCTTATAAAGGTAAGCGTGGCGAGCCCGCCGTAATACGCAAGATATTTTATTATTTTGGGTTTGATGTTATCTTTTGCCATACCGCAAATATTATATAATTTATCCCGCCAAAATGCAATCCTTTGTTTTGCCCCGCCCGAGCGACAAAACGGCGGGCAAAGCGCCTGACATTAGCGCAAAGCCAATTACATTCCCCCGGGCAAGCATCTTGACAATATCCTTAATAATTAGGTTATGCGAAACAAAGAAAATACACACCGACGAGGCTAACAGCACGGTAAGCGAAGCCATCATTGTTATAAGCGATGCCCTCAGAGCGCCTTTGGCGGCATCGGTATTCGAAAGCCCATCCTTTTTGAATTTGTCGAAATGCGAGGCTATAAGCATGCCGTTATTTAAGGTTGTGCCCGTCTGTACCACACACATAAGCTGATAGACAATAAAATTGGTGCTATTGGAAGTTACAGCCTCCAAAGCCATATTGATTACAACCGAGGCAACCGCAAGCGCTGCGACGGATATCCCCTTTTTGAAAGACCATAGGGCAAGCACGCAAGCGGCAAGCAGAATGGCGGCTGACGCTATCATAAGGTTACGGAAGTCCGCGGGGCTTATCCTGTTTATGTCGGCAACACCCGTCATAAGCCCGAAGCTGTAACTGTCCCCGAAGTGCTTGGCGAGAATCTCCTGTATCAGCTTATATTCAGCCATCGCCCCGCGGGACTCGGCGCTTCCTTTAATGACCACGCTGTATAAGGTGTACCATTCGCCGCCCTCGGTTTTGCGGAACTCCT
>DGDU01000025.1:14454-45964 GCA_002385605.1 Christensenella sp. UBA3944 | reverse complement strand
CCACTTATTAGGATACAGTCCAGCCCAAAGCTTATTCATTAAGCACGGCATAGCCTGTTCGTACGGCTCGGTTACGGACAAAATCCTTAACCGCCGTGGCACCGGCCTTTGCCCCATGGAAAAATGCGTCGCGACCCTCTCCGACCCCGCAGAAGCCGTAGCCGCAATTTCGGAGACTCTTATTGAGCTTCAAAAAGCATAATGCACCGCAAATGTTATTAAACCTTAGCAATTAGGCTATTCAAATTGGATTTTCTGGCAATTTATGCTGTTGTTAGTTTTTATTGTTTTTATTCCTTAATTTTACCCCCAGCGCAAACAGGTAGGATAACAGAGTAAAGCATACGCAAAGAATGATTATCCAGAAAGCAACGCCCATTTGGCCTTTTTCCCAGAGCCAGCCGAGTTTATCGTAATTCAAGAAGAAGTAGGGCACTCTTTCGCCGTGGAAACTTACGGTAAAAGCGGATAGTATAAGGGAGAAAATTAGGTAATACAGGGGCATTGCCAGCCCGAACAGAAATTTTGCGCCTTTAACATCGGCTTTGTAATCGAAAAGGAAGAAATCGGCTATTGCAAGCAGGGGTACAATAAGGTGAACCGAAAAGTTGTCGAAAGATAACAGGTAGCTAACGGGCAGCGTGGGCGCGAGCAGGATGAAGAATACCAGGAAGGTTATTGTAATTGCGACTGTAAGCGAAAACTTGGCTATCAGCCAGCCGTTATTTATAACCTTTTTACCCCTGAACTCCAGGATATGCAGGGCCATAAAAATCGCGGCGATAACAACCACAAATATATTGCTCTGGATAGTATAATACAAAAAAGCGGTGTAGCTTAACATAAACGAGCCCATATTAACCGTGGCGACAATCCCGCTAATGCCTATGGCTATAATCAAAGCTTTAATAATCATGCTAAGATAGAACTTGCTCTTCTGCATATACCTTCTCCTTACAAAAGCATATCTTAATTCTATCACCACCGCTAAAAAAATGCAATTTCGGTTTTTGTCTTATTAGTAATGCGATATCGCAAAATACCCATCCCGACGCATCCACTCGATATTTTAATAAAATAGGCAAATGGATGATATATGTAACAAATGAAACGATTTTGAATAATGTAAAGCAATAAATAGGGGTTTAAGGCAGCTTAAGCTACTTATTTTACGGTAAAGCGGAATTTACAGGTTTCATTACCTTCACCGATGGCGCTTTCGCGGGCGAAGGAGATTTCGGGCTGGCGGAGCTCAAAATACAACCCGTCCCCCGCGCAGAAGGCGTCTTTCAGCTCGGGGTGGCCTGCGGACTCAATAAGTTCTACCAAACGGCAGCGGGTGATGTCGTAATAATATTCCTTACCCTCGGCTTTTACTATTTGATACTCGGCGTTGGGGAACTTTGCGATTATGCCGCAAAACATCATGCGTTTTTCGCGCTCTTCCAAAGAGTCCAGAGTTTGGCGGCTTATCTCGGGAATAAGATAGCTAAGCTGCGCGACAGCGCCTTCGCGTATCACCGCGCGGGTTATTCTTTCGGCGTCGGGCAAAGGCTTTATTTTAAGCAGCGCCCGATACAAAAGTATAGCGTCCGCGATGAGGGCTCGGGACTCCTTATCCTTCCCCGATTCGGGCCCGGGAAGCCCTCCGAATGGTTCGCCCCGAGCTTTCATTATTACTATTTGGGGCAGTACTTTTATGATTTCGCCGGCCTTAAGCTCATTTTTTAGCTCGGCAAGCGCCGCCCGCCCGATTTTAAGCTTTAGTATCGGATTCATCTTTTTGTGCGGATTTAACAAGTTTTGATATTTTTTCGCCCAATTTGTTTTTATACACTATGGCGATATACACGATAAGCGCGGTGGCGGAAACCCAAAGCTCGATGGCGTAAAGCCTTCTTTTGTACAGGATCTCATCGGGCACTTGCCCCGCCCTCCGCCAAAGGCTCATAGTGGGGCCCATTCCCTCGGGCACGATGTAGAGGAAGGTTACGGCGCAATAAATTATCTGATAAAGAAGAAGCAAAATAATGGCGTAATTAAGAAGCTTCCATCTGATGGAGTAAAGCGTGCAAAAAAACTTTTTCATAAGCCGCCCCCTGCGGTTTTTCTTAATTATATATCATTCGGGGCAAGTTTTCAACCGCGCTATAACTCGGCTATGGCTACGCCTATATGCTCCCTGCCCTTTAGGGCGTGCGCCTTGTCGCGGGCGTTGAAGTACAGATACAGCCTGCCCTCGGAATAGCACAGGCAGCAGGCGTAAACATATTGCGCCATCCAGTCCTTGCGCCCCTCGCACTCGGGGCAGATTTGCGGCTCTACGAGCGGCTTTACAAACTCAAACGACTTGCCGTCGTCGGATTTGAGAAGCATTATGGCGCTGTGGGAATTGCCCTCGCCGTCTTTGTAGATGCCGTTCTGAAGCCCGATGTAGCAGTCCTTAAGCCTGTAGACCTTTATGCAGCCGCAACAAATATTAAGGTATTTGCTGTTTTCGTCGGGTTTAAGGATGGGCTCGCCCAACGGGACAAAACCATCCGTGAGGCTTCCGCTTTCGGCATAGGAAATGTATGTGGGCTCCGAAAACCCGCAGTCTTTAATATAAGTCAGCCCCGCAGAAAAGTACAGCCTGTTTTTGCCGTTTTCCCTCATTAAAAACGGGTTGGAAACAGAGTAGCTGTCGCCAAAGCGCATATAATCGCGGTTTGCGCCTATAACCTTTTTCGGCTTGCTCCAGGTCACCAGATCCTTGCTTGTCACAACATAAATTTCGGAAAACCATTTACCGCCGATAAGCGATAGCCCCCTCTCGGGCAGCGGCTGAAGCCTTTCATAATAGAGGTAATATACGCCTTCTATGTAATTGATGTCGGGGCGCATGGCGCGTCCCAGAACCTTGCCCGCTCTTTGCCAGGCTATGCCGTCCTCGCTTTCATATCTATATACACCCATAAGGGTATGGCAAAACATATGCCACTTTTTGTCGTGCGACTGTTCGGGCGTAAGGACGCTTGGGTCGGCTACGACAGTGGAGAGCCCGAAGCGGTTAACAACAGGGTTTTTCTCATATAGCCTAAACTTCGATTTCTCAAGTTTCTCAAACGAAATATGAAGCATATAAACCTCCCCTTAGCGTCTGATTTTTCAAAAAAAAGCTGTTTCAGTCGGAAACAGCTTCTTTTGCGGTGGTTTGGGTTTGGCTCTTGTCCCTTCTCATGAGCACGAATTTGTTTATCGGATATATCACGAAGAATCCGCTCATTTGCACTATAAGCTTTGCCAGGAAGCCCGCGGCGTCGGCGTTGGCTATAACCTTGCACAGCGCGTTATTCAGCAGCCCGCCTACATACATATTGAGGCCAACCACGATAATTACCGCCATAATGGCAAAGCCCACGGCGCTAAGAACGATATTATTGGTTGATTTGAAGGTCTTTTTGAAATTGGTTATAAACTTAAGTGCCTGCCCGATAACAGAGGATACCACAAACGCTATAAAGGCGCCCAGGCCTCCCGCCTCGGTGGGGTATACAAATACAAACCAGTTAAGCGGCTTGTTTATGCCGTTATTGGGCAGAACATAATTAAGCAGCGAAAAGACGCCAAGCTCAATCCAGCCCGCCAAAACCGAAAAAATGGTATATTTGGCAAACTCCCATGCGGTAGGGTTTTTCTTAAAAAACTCTTTAATTTTTCCCATCTTGTAAATTCCTTTGGGTACATTATAAATGCCACACCCCGCCCCGTCAAGCATGAATTACAAGAGAGGTTGCGTATTATGAAACAAAACGGGTATAACTAAGCGCTTGCCAGCCGATCGGATGGGATTTTAAGCTCGTTTTTATAGGATAGCTTAAGAAGAATGGGGGTTAGCAGCGAGGTAAGCACGATGAGGATAAGGGTAAAGGGCATTATTCCTTCGTTAACAAGCCCTGCCGATATGCCTTTCTGCGTGCAGACAAGTATAACTTCGGCCCGGACCATCATACCTAGCCCCACCCTGAAGCTGTCTTTGTTCGAAAAGCCGCAGATTTTCGCCCCCAGCCCGCAACCTAAAAGCTTGCCTGCAATACCTGCCGCGACAAGCAAAAGCCCGAAGGCTGCCATTTGCCCGTTGATGGCGTCAAAGGAAGTCTGAATACCGATATTGGCAAAGAACACCGGCCCGAAAATCATATAGTTGCTTATCTCAATTTTCTGGTCGACATAATTGCGGTCGCTTATGGCGGACAAGATAAGCCCCGCCACATACGCGCCCGTGATGTCGGCAACATGGAACCACCTTTCGGCTGCCCACGAGAACAAAAAGCAGGTAGCGAAGGCAAATATGGGTATCCTGCGGTGATGCCCGTACTTTTGGGACATCCATTTAAGAAGCAGAAGGACGGGTATGCCGACGGAAAAGGCGGCGACAAAAAAGGCGGCCATAAGCCCGATGGATATGCCGACATCCCTCACATCGTTGGTGTCTTTAAGGCTTATAAGCAGCGAAAGGAGGATAACGCCGATAATATCGTCAAGGATGGCGGCGGTTATAACCGATGTGCCCACCTTGCTGTTAAGCTTGCCCAGCTCCTTAAGCGTAGCCACGGTTATGCTAACCGAGGTCGCGGCGAGAATTGTGCCGTAAAAGAGGTTTTCTATTATATGCCTATGCGTAAGCGACCCGAACCCGCCGTTAAAGGCGCAAGCCACCAAAAACCCAAGCCCCAGTGGGAACACAACGCCCAATATCGTGATTACGACAGACGCGCCGCCCGTTCTCTTAAACTGCCCGATATCCGTTTCGATACCGGCGGAAAACATAATAAGTATAACGCCGATTTTGGCGATAAACGAAAGGCCCTCTAAGGTATCCTCGGTAAAAATCTCCTGGTTTGGGATAAATTTGATAAGCCCAAGCAGAATACCCGCGGCAAGCATACCCACAACCTGAGGTAAGCCTATGCGCCTGCTTCCCAGAGAAAGCAATTTGGACAAAACCAATATCATTGCTAAAGGCAACAAAAGTTTATAGTATTCCATATCCCACCGATTCATTAAAGCGCTTTTTGCGCGCCCTTACCTTCTTTTGCCCCATTATAGTCCTTATAAAATATATAGTCAATCGTTTACTATATGTTTGTCGAGGCAAAAACGATATTTTTATTTACAATAAAATAGCAAGAAATTTTCATCAAAATGCTACATCCCCGCCGAAATATGCTATAATTTAGCAAAAATAAAATTCAATAAAAATGGTGGCTAAATGAAAGTTTACAAGGGTACGATAATTTCGGTAGACGCTAACAACGGGATTTACAAATACCTGGTTGAGGACATGGGCAAAATTGTTTTTGTGGGCGACGAGCTTCCCGCCGAATATTCGGGCGCGGAGGTTGTAGATCTCGGAGAGGGGGCGCTGATGCCCACCTTTGCAGACACTCATTCGCATTTTGCTTCGTTTGCCGTGCTTGCCACAACGGTAAGGCTGGATAAAGCCGAAAGCAACGCCGAGATGCTCGAACTTCTTAAGGCAAAGGACAAAACCCTTAAGAAAAGCAAGATGATAATGGCGTACGGCGCGCACGACAGAGTGCCCGAAGGAAGGCTTCTCGACAAGGGCGACCTCGACAGGCTTTTCCCCAAAAGAAGGGTTGTAATAATCACAAAAGACGGGCATACCGCAATTCTGAATACCCAAACCCTCAAGAAAATGCCCAAAGACCTCAAAAAGGTTAGAGGCTACGATACCGAAAGCGGCATTATCCACCACGAGGCTTTTTATAAGGTAGTGGACAATCTGCCCAAGGTGCTGGATAAGCTGGATGTCCTCAACTCCTTCCAGCAGGCGATAGACGAATACATTAGCAAGGGCGTAAGCATTGTAAGCGCCATGAGCGGCTCGGGATTCCCCCGCGACCTGGATGTAGACTTCCTCACCTGGCTTTCCCGCGGGCAGGGCAGCGGCTTTACCTTCAGGATTTTTATCCAATCCTTCGATATCAAAAAAGCCCAAAAGAGAAAGCTCCCCCGCATAGGCGGCTGCTTCAAGACTGCTCTGGACGGCAGCATAACCTCGCGCGACGCAGCGATGCTCGAGCCTTACGAGGGCACCGAAAACAAAGGCATACTGTATTACACAGACGAAGAGCTGTTTGAAAACCTCGACCGCGCAAACCGCGCGGGCTTGCAGATACAAATGCACGCGATAGGGGACGCCGCTTTCGACCAGGGCGCCAGGATGCTCAAAAAAGCGCTGGACGCCTACCCCCGCGAGAACCACAGGCACGGGCTTATACACGCCTCGATAACCACCGACGAGGGTATAAAGATTTGCAAGGACTATAATATTCAAATCCTCGCACAGCCCGCCTTCCTCATCCCCGAAATGATAGAGTACATGTACGCCGCCTTGGGCGACAGGCTTTACAGAGGCGAGCGCTATAAGACCTTTCTGGAAAACGGTATAGTAGTTTCCGCGGGCTCCGACGCCCCCGTCACCATGCCAGAACCTATGGAGTGGATACATAAAGCCTGCAACCACCCCAACGAGGCGCAAAAGGTTACCTTAAGCGAAGCCATAAGGATGTGCACCTACAACGGCGCTTACGCCACCTTCGACGAAAAGGAGAGGGGCAGCCTCGAGGCCGGCAAATTCGCCGATATGGTCATACTCGACAAAAACCCCTACGATGTGCCAGTAGACAAAATCAAGGACATACAGATAAAATCAACCATCTTAAGAGGCAAAACATATGTGCCCAAAAAGCGCAATATCCTCTTCACCGTACTCAAAGGGATGTTCAGAAAAGGCGTTTGCTGAAAATCACTGTGACAGAGAACAAAAAAGAAGCTCACGGGCTTCTTTTTTTTGGCTTCAATTTCACAAAAACCAAACCGAGGGGGCTATTTAATTGATATTGCCCGCGGGATGTGCTATCATTATGAAAATATTAATAACCATTTATCAGGTGAAAGCGGGCGTATCATGACAGACAAATACATCGACATCCACGCGCATATTTACCCCGACCCGATAGCTGCCAAGGCGGTAAAGGCGATAGAAAACTTTTATGATATCATCCAGACCAATTACCAGGACGGCACGGCGGCGGGGCTTGTAAGAATCTGCCAAAGGGCGGGCGTTGTTAAGGCTGTGGTACATTCGGTGGCGACCTCTCCCAGACAGGTAGAGAGCATAAATAACTTTATCGCCGAAGCGGCGGCAAGCAACCCAATGTTTATACCCTTTGCCACCCTGCACCCCGATATGAGCGCCGAAGCCGTAAGGGCGGAATGCGGAAGGATTAAGGGGCTCGGCATGCGCGGTATAAAGCTTCACCCCGACTTCCAGAGGTTTGACGCCGACGGCAAAGAAGCGGTTAAGCTATTTTCCAACATCGATGAAGATTTGCCCGTAATGATTCATTCGGGTGACAAGAGATATACATTCAGTACCCCAAAGCGTATAATTTCTATCGCGAAAAGATTCCCGCAACTTAGGTTTATAGCCGCGCACTTCGGCGGGTATTCCGAATGGGAGTACGCCGAAGGTTATATCGAAACACCCAATGTTTACTTCGACACCTCGTCATCGCTTGCCTTTCTGGAGCCGCAAAGGGCGGCCGAAATTATAAACCGCCTCGGCGTCGAAAGGTTTATGTTCGGCACCGATTACCCGATGTGGAGCGCCGACGACGAAATAATAAGGGTCAAAAAACTGGGCCTTTCGGAAGAGGACGAGGATAAGATTTTCTACCATAACGCCGCCGGATTTTTCGGGCTGGAGTAGAATAAAGATATCAGAATTTCTTAAGGCGGCGCTTATGCGCCGTTCTTCATATAGTTATTGATTTTATCACCGAGTTGCTATATAATAATTTTATGTTAAATAAAAATAAGAAAGAGTCGGGCTCGGTTAAGGCGGGCAGCACATACAAAAAAATAAAGATAATTACCATCGCGGCGCTTTCGGCGATTCTTGTTACAATAATCGTCATCGCCGCTTTTTATATTCCCAAAGCTATCGAAACCGAAAGGGCGAGGCAGGAAGCCAAGTCCAGAATCGTGCGCTATACCTATTGCTTTGCCATAGACTACAACGACAGGCAGGGCATCAGAATCCCCACCGTGTGGACAAAGGATTTCGAGCTTAAGGACTTCCGCCAATGGAACGACAACCCGGGCGCCGCCATGGTAGACCCCTCCGGCATACTTAAGGCGGGAAGCCTTGCCGAAAAGGGTGACCAAACCACAATCACATTCAGCCTGGACGGCAAAATTGCCTGCGTGATTTATGTCTATGTAGTCGAAGCCGAGGGGTATATCTCCTCCGTTGCCGACCTCAAAAACCTCGATAACCAAAGCGGGGCGTATATCCAGACCGAGGATATAATGCTTACCGAAAGTGTTTCGATAAAGAACTTCAGGGGCAAGTATTACGGCAACCACAGGGTAATTTCGGGGCACGATGTAAGCGCCGGCGGGGGGCTTTTCGATACCTCTCTGGGCGGCGGGTTTTACGGCATAGCCCTCACCAACATTAAAGGCAAAATCGAAAACGCCGCAGACGGCTACTACGGAGCGCTTCTTAATAAGGGCGAGTATTGCAAGATAGAATATTGCTCGGCCGAGGGCGGCTTCGAGGCAAAAAATGTTGGAGGAATCGGCGCGGTAGGTGGCATAGCCGGCTATATGAAGGGCTTAAGCCGCCTTGCCGACGAAGACCCTTACCTCGACCATGTCGAGGCCTGCACCACCAACCTCAATATAAAAGCGGAAATATCCGGCGGCAGCCCCAGGATAGGCGGGGTTATAGGCTATGCCGAGAATATGACCATAAGCGACACCACCATACGAGGCAAAATAGAGGTATCGGTGCCCGACGCCCTCAATATTGTAAGGCTTTACGCGGGCGGCTTCGCCGGCGAAATCAAAAGGGTGTACGATTTAGCTGCGAGCAGGATAACATATCTCGATTCCAGTTACAATCTTGTTTCCTACGCCGATATAACCGTATCCGTTACGGGCGGCGACGAGCTTAAGACCGTTTACGCGGGCGGCATTTTCGGCTCGGTAACCAATCTTTCGGCGGGCAATATTTTCTGCGAAGGCTCGTTGAGCATAAACGGCGGCGGCGCGACGGTGGTCGCGGGCGGCGTCGCGGCGAGGTCCGAAAACGAAATGCGCATAGGCGATTATGTCGGCAGCATCCGTATGGATATCCATAAGTGCAAGGTTACAAAAGCCATCTCGATAGAATCAAGCGGCGATGTGATAGCGGGCGGCATAGCGGGCTACGCGATAAAAACCGACCTCGACGAAAACGAGGCAAAAAGCCCTGCCGTCACGGGCAGCCGCGAGGGCAGGCAAACCCACATATCGGACGGCATCGGCATGACGGGCGCCGCGTAAGGCTAGCTATACGGGGTTTGGTGTTGCATACGGGGCAAAATGTGCTACAATATTAAATATGCCGATCTGTTGAGAATCGGCGGCGGAGAATAACTCTTCACGGGGAGAAACAATGATTTACAACCTTAAGAGCAAGAATTACTGCAAGTTCAAGGTTTTTGAGGATAATAAGCTTCCCGCTCGCGGATACTTTATTCCGTTCTCGAGCGAGCTTAAAGCGGTTAACGCCGCACCTCAGGACAGAAGGTATATAAGCGACAAGGTTCGCTGCCTTAACGGCATCTGGGACTTCGCCTATTTTAAGAATTACAAAGAATTCCCCAAAATTCTGGATACCTCAAAAATAGCTTTCGACAGGATACAAGTGCCTTCGGTGTGGCAGGCCCTGGGCTACGAGCCCCCGTTTTATGTAAACGGCAAGTATCCCTTCCCCGTAACCCCGCCCAAAATCCCCACCAAAGACAGCACCGGCACCTATAAAGAGGACATAAACGGCACCGAGTACGCCTGCGGGCGCAAGCAGTACAACAGCAAGGGCGTGTACCGCACCTTCTTCAGAATTGACGACCTGAACAAAAGATACATTTTGTCCTTTCTGGGCGTGGCGCCCTGTGTCGAAGTCTACATCAACGGCAGGTATGTTGGCTACAGCGAAGGCTCCCACAACACGGCGGAATTTAATATCGACAGCTACATTCAGCCGGGCGAAAATGAGCTTGTCGCCGTTGTCCACAAATGGTGCAACGGCTCCTACCTCGAGGACCAGGATATGTTCCGCCACAACGGCATATTCCGCGATGTCCTTCTATTCGCCAACGAACCGTCCTACATATACGATTTTTCCTTTGTGCCAATCAAAAAGGGCGACAAGTACGACGCAGCGGTAACCGTAAGGGTAAACAACTTCGAGGGCTGCAAGGTAAGGGTTTCGCTGAGCCGAAACGGCAAAACCATTGCCGCCAGAATTGCCGACGCCGAGCATTACACCCGCTTCGTTCTCGAAGGGCTCGAGGTAGAGGAATGGAACGCGGAAGTCCCCACCCTTTACAACTTCACGCTTACGCTTTATAAAGACAAAATCCTCACCGAAGCCATCTGCAAGCAGGTGGGCTTCAAGACGGTTACCATCGAGCACAACAAATTCCTTGTTAACGGAAGGCTTGTAAAGCTTAAGGGCGTAAACCATCACGACACCAACCCCTACACGGGCTACTATATGACCCCCGCCGACATGATAAAGGATGTCGAGATTTTCAAGGCTTTCAACATAAACACCGTGCGCACCTCGCATTATCCGCCCGACCCCATGTTTATCGAGCTTTGCGACATATACGGCGTTTATGTAATAGACGAAGCCGACATCGAGTGCCACGGCACCCTCTACCCCTGGCAGATAAGCGGCAACCGCAAATGGAAGCGCCATTATTGGGACAGGGTATCCCGTATGTACTACCGCGACCGCAACAGCTGCAGCGTCATTATGTGGTCGCTCGGCAACGAGTCGGGGGGCATAAAGTGCCACGACTATTGCTATGCCAAACTTAAAGAGGTTTCGGCTTTGCCCGTCCACTACGAAGGCGCCACCCGCACCAGGCGTATAGGCTACGATGTCGTATCCGATATGTATACCTCGGTTGAAAACTTAAGAAGGATAGCCAAAGGCAGCTACGGCAACGCCGGCAGAAGGCTGGCGCTCGCCAAAAAGCCATACTTCCTGTGCGAATACGCCCACGCCATGGGCACGGGACCCGGGAGCCTCGAGGAATACTGGCAGGAATTCTACGCCCACGATAACTTTATGGGCGGCTGCGTATGGGAGTTCGCCGACCACGCCATCTTCCATAAGGACAAAAAATTCAGATACACCTACGGCGGCGACCACGGCGAATATGTCCACGACGGGCATTTCTGCGTCGACGGGCTGTTCACCCCCGACCGCGTTCCGCACGCCGGAGCGTATAACCTCAAGAATGTCTACCGCCCCGTAAGGGCGAGGCTTGCGGGCAACGGCATAGTCGAGTTCACCAACTGCAACAGCTTCCGCTCGTCGGGTTACCTCACCGTAAATGCCACGCTGTATATCGGCGGCAAAAAGGCAGGCACCTACGACCTAAGCTGCGACATCCCGCCCGGAAAGAGCCAGACCTTCAACCTTCTGCTTTTCGATACGGCGGGCGATATCTGGCTAAACATAGATTACTGGGACGGCGAAACCCCCGTCGCCACCGAGCAGTTAAGGATATCCGAGCAGCTTCCTTCCGTAAAGACAGCCGAGGGCGGCAAAATCTCCGTAAGCTCGCAGCCCAAAATTCTCGCCGTAAACTTCAGCGGCGGCAGGATTGTTTTCGACAAGGATACGGGAGGCATCGTGGAATACTCCTGCGACGGCGTCGATTACCTCGTTAGCAAGCCCTTAAGAAGCGACCGCTTCGGCAGCGCCGTGTACACAAACATTTTCCGCGCGCCAACCGACAATGACAAATATATAGCGGGCAGTTGGTATAGGAAAGGCTACGATGCCCTTACCCCCGTAAAGGTGTCGATGTCGCACGCCGAAAAAGAGGATGTCGTGGTTGTAAAGGTAACCTCCGAGCTTACCCCGCCAAAAGGCAGGGCGCTGTTCCTCACCGAAGACAGCTACGCCATATACCCGAACGGCAGCGTCAAGGTTCGCACAAGGCTTGTGCCCCTGCGCAAGAAGCTTCCCGACCTCCCCAGGGTAGGCAAGACTATTGAACTCAAAAAGGAATTCGACGATATAATCTACTGCGGCATGGGTGATATGCAAAACTATCCCGACTTTACGGCTCACGCAAGGCTTGGCGTATACAGGGCAAAGGTTAAAGACTTTATGAGCTATAACATCAAGCCCCAGGAGAGCGGCAACCGCTGCGATGTGCGCTACGCCGTAATCCGCAACGGCGAAGGCGCCGGGCTTATGATTCTCGCCGACGCCGCGCCATTCAACCTTAACGCCAAAGAAATAAGCGACAACGGGCTTGCCGCCTGCCGCCACGCCGAGGATATAACCCCCGCGCAGGACAGAAACTATATAAGCGTAGACGGCTTTGTGGGCGGTTTGGGCAGCGGAAGCTGCGGCCCGCGCCCGCTAAAAGAGTACAGGCTTAACGCCGACGAGGCGTATTTTACTAGCTTTACCCTTATCCCCTTTACGAGCGTAAAGGACGAGAACATAATATTCTAGACCCCCGACGGAGGCGGACACATGAAAATTTACGCCGTAGACAGCAAAAAAGTCATAAATAACTACTTCGACATGAGCGAGCTCGCGGACGCCCCCTCTGGGACGAGCTTTTTATACACCACCTCCCGCTACCAATACTTTGTGGCGCAGCTTGTGGCTGTAAGCGACATCACCGAAGAGGTGGATGTCATAACCTCGCCACTGGTCGGAGAGGGGCAGGAGCTTCCCAAAGCGGTTATGTGCCTCAACACGGCGGGGATAAGCCACACGGGCCTGTTCTTTTACCGCAAATTGAAGCTTTTCGCGGGTAAGATGCAGCCGCTTTATATCGGCTTCGACCTTTCGGAAGCCAAGCTGGGCACATTCGCCACCACGGTCACGATAGGGACGGTAAAGGTTAAGCTCACCCTAAACCTGAACGACGAGCTTGTCTTTAACGAGGGCGCCGACGACATTTACTCGGGCGGAAGGCTCAAGTGGCTCAACTCGACCCTGGGTGTTAAGGATTCGCCCGTAAAAGGCTACAACATCCTCGCCGCCGAAGAAAACAAGCTGCTGTTCACAGGCAAGGAAGCGATAATAGCGAACGACGGGCTTATATCCGATGTCATCTCCTTCTTTACCCCCAGCAACTATATTGCCGCGCAGCCCCAGAATAACCTTTTCTACAACCCGATGGAGTTTGTGGTGGAGGGGCAGAGGTACAGGTACTCTAAGCAGCGCGTAAGCGGCAAGGGCGGCACGGTCACCTTCTCCGCCGAGGGCAGAAGCGAGGCAACCCGCACCGAGATTTCGGGCACCGCCAAATACGAAGGTTACATCGACTACCGCATAAAGCTGTTTGCCGAAAAGGATATCATAATAAACAACATCGCCCTTAATTTCTACTTCGCCGCCTGCACCTTTAACGCCGGCCTGGGCAAGAGAGGCGGGTATTTCGCGCCCATAGAGTATGTCTGGGACAACGCAAAGCAGCACGATTCTGTCTTTGTGGGCGACATCAACTGCGGCGCAAGGGTGCGCTTCAAAGATAAGCAGGATATGCTTCCCTTCGAGGGCGAGCTGTACAAATACAAGCCTTTCAAACTGCCCGTGTTTTCGTGGGACAACCGCGGGGCGGGCGGCATAACGCTGGCAAAGACGGATAAAGGCGCCGCGCTTACGGCGTATACGGGCAAGGTGGTTTTGCCCGCTGGCAAGTCCATGGAGTTTAATTTCGAGCTTCACTTCACCCCATTCAGGCAGCCCGACCTGGCCGCGCAGTTCGGCATAAAAATGGCAAACATCGGGGACGAGGGCCCGTTCGTCAAGCGCGTGGAGCGCGCTTCGTGGTACAAAAACAACGCCGTCGAGCTTACCTGGGGCAAACCTCCCTACAACGATATAAATTATCCGTTTACCGACTTTTGTGATATCAAAAATGCCATTTTGGTAGCCCGAAGCAAGGGGTTTAAGGTTTCGCTGGATTATTCTCTCTGGCATACATCCGAGAACAACCCCGAGTTAAACTGCTTTAAGGCTTTCGGCTCCGAGTTTATCCATCGGGCGCAGGAAGGCGACAGGGAGCTTTCTAATAAGTTCGGCGCGGGCACGGTTGCCGCGGTAAGGCAAAGCTCAGGAAAGGGCGGGGGGCAGGCCTCGGTGCTTCTCGAAACCGACTCCCGCATGGACAATTATTTCGCCGAGGCAGTAGGGTACATTTACGAGAACCTGCGCGCCGACGGCATAGGCATCGAGGGTGCGCATGTCTGCCGCGATGTCGCCGAAAGAATCAGAAGGATTTCGGACGGCTGCGCCGCCGCGCTCGGCATAACCCTAAAGGAAAGCAACAACTTCACCGAGGAGAGGGCTCTTGCCAACTCGTTAAATATCCATACCCACATCCTGCCCTTTGTGGACAGGATTTCGGCGGACGCGTCCTTTGACGGCTGCAGGGACGAGGACTATATCCTCACCGAGGTATCGGGCGCCCTTTACGGCGTGCCCGCCGAATACGCCTCGCCCTCATTTAACGCTATCGAGGCCCTGCTTTACGGCATGAGAATAAGGTGCGGCGAAGGCGGCGAGAAGAACGAGGCGTTTTTAGAGTCTCTCTACGGCGTGCTGGAACGCTTCGGCATTGGCGGCGCCCGCATGTACGGCTTCTGGGACAAAACCAACCCCGCCTCCACCGACAAGCAGGATGTCAAGCTCACATCCTACATCAACGGCGGCAAGCTGCTTGCCGTGGTGTTCAACAAGAGCAAAAAGCCCGTGGAGTTCGATATCGGCATCAACCCCAAACTCGGCTACACCTCGGCGGGCAAGACCATAACCACCCCCCTGGTGATAGGGCTTCAGAACGAAAAGGCCATCAACTTCAACAAGTCATTCCGCCTCAAAGGAAATTCGGGAATGCTGCTTCTCGTCGAATAGAGGCGTATCCTCAGGAAAAAAGATAGTAAAAACTGCCCGCCATTTTAGGGCAGTTTTTTTTGAGCAATAACTCTTGAAAAGAGGGCAAGCCTATGCTATACTAAAGCAGTATATTATAAATATATATTTAACGCGCGGGCGGTTTATGTTATAATAAGTTTTGCCCGCGGGCAAGCACTCAATATTCCCACAGGGGGTATGCCAAATGGCAAAAGCTACCAAAAAGTCAGTCTTACTTGCAGTTGTCGTTGTCCTTTCCGCTCTGCTATTAGTCGCGGTTTATCTCGGAAGGGTGGCGGCACAGCCTGAGGCTTTAGCGGAAACCTGGGACGACCTCGCCACCGAACCTGTAGATATGGCGGGAAGCGGCTCGCAGGTAGACCCCTATCTTATAACCTCGGCGAACGACCTTGCCCGTATGTCCGTATGGGTAAATTCGGGCGAGTACGCCGACAAACACTACGCTTTAACCAATGACATCGATTTAAGCGGATACGCCTTCACCCCCATCGGCAACCCCGCGTCCCCCTTTGCCGGCACCTTCGATGGGCAAAACTTCAAAATTTCGGGGCTTAAGGTAGAAGCGCAGGGCACAGAGGGCGGCGAATATTGCCTCGGCCTCTTCGGCGCGGTATCCTCAGGCGCCCAGATTAAATCCCTCGGGCTTAACGGCGGGGATATTTCCTTTACTTCGGACGAAGAGATAGCTTCCCTTCATGTCGGCGGTATCGCGGGCGTAAACGGCGGAAGGATAGAAAATGTTTATTCCTATGTCAACATAAACATCACCGTTAACGGCTATACTGCCGAAGCGGCGGCGGGCGGCATCGCGGGCAGAAACGAGGCAAACTGCGATATCGCGGGCTCTCTCTTCGCGGGCGAAATAGCGGTAAGCGGCGCTCTCGACGCCGTCGGAGGCATTTCGGGCGACAATTACGGCAGGATACAAAACACATATAACGCGGGTGAAATATCTGTGGAAGACCCCTCCGGTTCCACCTTCGCGGGCGGCATAGCCGGCATAACCCGCATCGGCTCGGATACCGCTTTTTCGGTTAACGGCGGCCCCGTCATTAGCGCCAAAGCCGGCGGTGTTGCGGGCTACAGAGAAAGCGAAATGATGGTAATAAGGTACTCTTATTACTCTTCCGACTTAAGCCTTACGCAAAGCGCCGTATTCGGCAAGAATGATATAGACGGCGGCACCGTAAGAGGCTTCACTTCCGAGCAGCTGCATAACGCCACGCTCACATCCCTAAACCTTTCCGGCGGCGTTTGGGCAAGGTACAGTTCGGCCTTCGACGGCGGCAGGTACTTCGCGCCCTATATTACGGCGATAGACGCCATCGACCCCGCCTTAAGCCGCGGCGCTGTCGCGCTAAGGGTTTACGGCTTCGACAGGGCAAAGCTTGCCGACATCTCGGTGTACGGGCTAAGCCAGAACCCCTACCTTCTCGAAAACGCCACTCACTTTACAAGGCTTGCCCAGTTTGTCAATTCGGGCACGGCGTAC
Organism: Christensenella sp. UBA3944; assembly: GCA_002385605.1. GTDB lineage: Bacteria > Bacillota > Clostridia > Christensenellales > DTU072 > Firm-09. The sequence goes on along the minus strand of DGDU01000025.1, from coordinate 29,432 downwards.
ACGGGCAGATATTTTATGGCTGTGGGCGACCCCCAGGGCTATCTTGACCTAAGCGGCTTCGAAAGCACGATAGGCACAAAAGGGCTTTCGGGCGGCGACAAGCCCTTCGACGGCTTATTCGACGGCAACTTCACGATTATCAGGAATTTCGGGCTCGACAGAAGGTCGGCAATCACCGACGACCAAAAGAGATACTTAGGCCTGTTCGGCTTTGTAGGCACCAATGGTTTTATCCGTAATGTTACGCTGGATACCGACTGCTATGTTTACGCCAAAGAGTCCTCGGGAAGCCTTGTGGGCTACAACATGGGCCAACTCGAAAACATCGAGTCCCGCGCCGAGGTAAGAGGCAACGCCTGGATAGGCGGCATAGTGGGCTACAACCATTCCGAAGGCAAGATGTATGATATCTTAAGCCTTGTCACCCTACAGGGCAACGCCGAGGCCTCGCACATTTACGGCGTTGTCGGCGACGGCTACATAACGAACAGCCGAAATGTATGGTATGTGGCGCCTTACACGCAGGGCACGGTTATTGCGACGGGCGGGCGCGGCAGGGCGCTTATAGTGGATATCCCGGGCGCGCAAAAAATCAAAGACACCTCCTCCGACCCGCGCGGCATAATCGTGTACGGCGCGACAGGCGATTCGGGCTTCCACGGACTTAAGGCAACAAAGAACGCCAACGGCAGTATGAGGTTCGAGGGCAGGGTGGACGACCCCGTAAGCCAATGGAGCATCGAGTACAGGCTCGCCAACGAAACCGTAATACAATCGTCTATGATTTATACTCCGGGCTCGGACGAAACCAATTATAACGAAACGGTATACGCAAGGCTGGTAAAAACCGTTTTGGCAAACGATTTCGGCTCTCCGGCGTCCGAGCTGTATTTTTCCAAGCAGGGCAGCTCTTACACTACCCAGGCCAAGCTGTATAAAGGGCAGAACGCCGTGCTTTACAGCGAAATCCCCGAAGGCAGTTACTTCTACGGGGCTTATGCCCTGATTGAAGCGGGGGGAGGCATTAATTACGATTACGAATTCCCATTTACATATTCGTATTCGGACAGCGAAAACAGGCTATCCATAAGGTTCGTGATGTCCGAGGACCTCTATCAAGTAAACCCCGATATCAGGCACATCAACGCGCCCGACATAGACACCAAGATATACGACGGCACGCCCTCGCTCTATATGTCGGGGCAGCCCTATGCCGTAAATATCCCCGGTTTCTCGGTAACCTACGCTTACAGCGTGGCGGGCGGCGCTCCCCGTAATGTCGGCAACTATTACCTCACGGTAAATGTAAGAAGCGCCGACGGCGTATTCAGGGGCAGGGAGAATAAGCCGTACTCCATAATTCCCAAGAGCATTTCGATAGACGAAGATATGCTTACGAGGGTAAAGGAATACGACGGCTCGCTTGATCCCGTAAACGCGCCCGTCATCAACCAGCACCTCATAGAAGAGATAATCCCCGCGGACAGGGGCCTTGTAATAGTCACATCCTTGGCAACATATCAAAGCACAGAGATAGGGTTCGCCCTCGCCGACTTTACCTTTACCTTAACCGGGCCCGCGGCAGCCAACTACTCCACCCCTGCCGATATCGTTAATGTACCCTGCGAAATCGTCAAGAGAGAGCTAGTGATCGAAATACAGGAAAGCAGCCTTACCTATGTTTACAATGGTCTTGCCGCCGAAGTAAGCTATTTCGGCTTCAAGCAGGGCAGGGCGCCACTTTTCAACCTTGTCCCCCAACTTGATATTTATTTCTCTCAGGATATCGTGGGCACCAGGATAGAAGCAAAGAATGTCGGCGAGTACGATGTCAATGTACGCTTCATCGAGACAACGCACAACAATAAGCCCATAACTTATTATTACACCGTCCGTCTGGATAAGGAATACAAGTTCAATATCGTCCCAATGCCCGTCAATATAGAGTTCGGCGACTACGAGGGCCTCGTGTACAACGGGCAGCCCCAGACCATAAAGGCGTTCTACAACGACGAAAACGGTGTAAGGCGGGAAGTCCCCGAAAGCAGCTTCTCCTACGCTATGATACCCGGCACGGGCGATTACAGCGCGCCCGATATGCTAAAGAACGCGGGCTCGTATACCGTTACCGTCACCCTTCCCGTTGGCGGAAACTATGTGGCAACAACCAGCACCAACACCAAAATCGTGCAAATGGCAAAGGCCAGCCAGCCCGCCATAACCATAACCCCGCTTGCGGGCCCCTTTGTGTACGGCGACGCCCCCAGGCTTCTTTCGCTTGACGGCGCGGCGGCGGACTCGACGGGCGAGGTTGTCTATACCGTGCTGTCCGGCAACGCCGTAATAATAGACGGCGACAAGCTGGAGTTCACGGGCGGCGGCGAGGTGTTCTTATCCGCCGTTAAGGCAGCCGACCCCAACTATCACGCCGCGGCAACCCCCAACTACCGCATAGAGGTAGCCAAGGCCACCATAAAAATAGGGCTTGCCGATATAGAAAAGGTTTACGGCGACACTTTAGGTACCCTGGAGTTTATATTCGTAGGTTGGGCGGATCGCGACATCGGCAAGTCGGTTCCCGACGGCTTTGCCGCGCCCACGGTAAGGATTGTCGGCGAGGGCGTTAACGAAACCCTCAACAGGCTCAAAAAGTATAACGCGGGCGTATACACTTTAGAAGTGGCAAACGACGCTTCGTCTTTGGGGTACGATTTCGATTACAGCCTGCTTACCCCAAGCCCCGTATATACCGTTTTGCCCAAGCAAGTAATCCTGCGCCCCGACGATATGGAGCAAACCTACGGCCTGGCGGATTCCGAGGGCAACCCGGCCAGCTTGCGCCTTACTTACACCGTATACAGCAGCGACGGCGAGCCCCTTTCGGTAGCCCTTAACGGCATTGTGCTCAGCAAAGAAGCGGGCTATGTCGTACTTCCCGACAACGGATACTACGAAATTTTCTGCGCCGACGAGGAAGCCGCGAGAGCCCAAAACCCCAACTACAGCATAACATTCGAAACGGGCAAATATTATATACGCCCCAAAACCCTGTACATTTCGGCGGTACCGCAGACCAAGACCTACGGCGACCCCGACCCCGAGCCGAGATTCGAGGTAAGCGGGCTTGCCTACAACGACGAGGTATCCGAGGTAGTGTTCGCGAGAGATCCCGCTAAACCCATCCTCGACCGCGAAGCCGGACAAAACGCCTATTACAGGTATTCGGACGAGCGCGGGGTGTATTTCTACTCGGCGTCCAACATACGGCTTTCCATAAACTATACTTTGGTTTTCATAGAGAATACTCTCACGATTTATAAAGCGGTGCCCGAGATGGTGTCGCAGGGCGAGCTAAATGTGCCTTACGGCGACACGATAGGCACGATAAGCCCCTCGGCGCAGTTCAAGGTTACGATAGGCGGCCGGCTCGAAACGATTAACGGCACTCTGGCCTGGGTTAACCCCTCTGCAAGGCCTACATTCGACGGCGATAACAGGTTCGCCGCAAGGTTTACGCCTGCCCCTCAAGGCGAGCGCGTTGGCAATATCGCCGCGATAACCGTCTACCTCACGGTAAACATCTTTAAGCGCCCCGTAGAACTCACCTTCGAAACTCTGGACTTCACCTACACGGGCAGGGTTCAAATCCTAAGATATACCGTAAGCAATATCCTCGAAGGCGACGAGCTTGGCGACGAAATTACTTACAGCGCTACCTTTAAGGATGCCGGAAGCTATACCGTTACTATTTCGATAGCTAACGGCAACTATACCCTTATCGATTTCGACGGCGACGAAACGGACGCTCTCGAATTAGAGATTGTAATTAAGAAAGCGCCGCTTCTTATCTACCTCGAAGATATCGAGCTCGGGCAGGATATAACTCCGCCCAAGAACTTCATCTACGAGGGCTTTGTAAACGGCGAAGACGAGGACGACCTTGATGTTAAGCCCGATGTCACCTTCCAAACAGAGCCCGGCAACCACATCATAAAGCCCTTCGGCGCGCAGGCCAAAAACTACGAAATAACCTATAAGGAAAGCCGCCAGTCCGTAACCAAGACAAGGCTCGAGTCCCCCGTGCAGAAGTTCACCATAAACGGAAACTTCGACTTTATGTCCGAAATCACGGTAACAGAGCTAACCAAGAGCGCCAACAGGGGGCTGTTCGCCGAACTCGCCGAACTGCTCGCCCCCATAAAGAGCATGAACAAGCTGGGCGATGTGCAAATCTCGCGCCTGTACGCCATAGACATCACCATAGAGGGCGAGAAGGCCACCCTTAAGGGCGTCAACAGGGCGTCCATCGAGATCCCGCCCCGCCTAAGGGAGTCCCGCAAATTCGCCGTCGTGCTTATTTCCGAAGACGGCTCTATGATGAGGCTCGCCCAGAATGTGGACAGAATAGGCAACACCTTGTACTTCGACATCGAGGACTGCTCGATGGTTGGAATAGTAAATCCTCCCGATTATACATTCGTTATATTGGGCTGCGTAGTTGTTGTGCTTGTTATCGCAGTGTTTACGCTCGATATAGTGAGTGAGCGCCTTGGTATAGGCAGACACAAGAAAAAGAAGGCAAGCAAACAAGGTAATCAAAAATAATAAGGAGGCAATATGGATTTTTCGACAATTACCAATAAACTTGAGGGGGAAATAGCAAATCTTGCCGAGATGGCAAGGGCGAGCACGATTATCGACCCGTCGCTTTATGACAAGTACGATGTAAAGAGAGGGCTTCGCGACATTAACGGCAAGGGCGTCCTTGTAGGGCTTACCGAGATAAGCGAGATAAATTCGTCTTACACAGACGAAAACGGGGTATCGCATCCCAAGGAAGGCGAGCTTTATTACAGGGGGATTTCTATAAACGACATAGTTAACGGCTTTGTCGAGGAAGAGCGCTTCGGCTTCGAGGAGGTTATGTACCTTCTGCTTTTCGGCAAGCTGCCCAACAGCAGCGAACTAAGCTCTTTTATTAAAATCCTTCGTTCCTTCCGAACCCTTCCCCCAAACTTCGTGCGCGACATTATAATGAAAAAGCCTTCCATCGATATGATGAATGTGCTGGCAAGAAGCGTGCTAACCCTTTACGCCTACGACGACAAGGCGGACGATATCACGATACCCAATGTTCTGAGGCAATGCCTGCAGCTTACGGCGCAGCTGCCGCTCATATCTGTGTACGGCTATCATGTTTACAGGCATTACCACACCGGCGGAAGCCTTATTCTTCACAACAGCGACCAATATATGAGCACCGCCGAGAACATCCTGCATATTTTAAGGCCGAACAGCAAGTTTACGGCGCTTGAGGCAAAGCTACTAGACCTCTGCCTTGTATTGCACGCCGAGCACGGCGGCGGCAACAACTCTACCTTTACCGCCCATGTGCTAAGCAGCTCGGGTACCGACACCTATTCGACGATAGCCGCGGCCTTAGGATCCCTTAAAGGCCCCCGCCACGGCGGCGCGAATGTAAAAGTTATAAAGATGTTTGATGACCTCAAATCCTCGGTAAAGGATTATTCGGACGGGGAGATAGTGGGTTACCTCCGCAAAATCCTCCGCAAAGAGGCCTTCGACGGCAAGGGGCTCATCTACGGCATGGGCCACGCGGTATATTCTATTTCCGACCCCAGGGCAGAGATACTCCGCGAGTTCGCGGGGCAGCTCGCCGCCGAGAAGGGCTTGCAGGAAGAGTTCGAGCTTTACCGCAAGGTCGAGCGCTTAGCGCCCGAAATCATTGCAGAAAAGAGCCGCATCTACAAGGGCGTAAGCGCCAATGTAGATTTCTACTCGGGCTTTGTGTATACCATGCTAGGGCTTCCCGTCGAGCTGTATACCCCGATATTCGCCATCTCCCGTATGGCGGGCTGGACTGCCCACCGCATAGAGGAGCTTAGCAACAACGGCAAAATAATCCGCCCCGCGTATAAGGCGGTCGCCGCTAGGCAGCCTTACAAAAAAATAACAGAAAGAGAGTAACGCCATATGCTAAACCTTATTCCGCTTCCGTATAAAAGCGAGGACAAATACGGCGAGTTTATAATAAACAGCTCGACCTCCGTATACGCCGACCACGAGCTGGCGAAGGCCGCCGAGGCCTTTGTTTCCCTCGTAGAGAAGGTGTGCGGCTACCGCATCCATACGGTGCTAAGCAAAAAAGCGGCGGTCAAATTCCTGTACGACCGCGTACAGCCCGAGGAGGGCTACCGCATAGAATGCACCACCGAGCAGCTCAATGTGTACGCCAGCGGTTACACAGGGGCTTTTTACGCCGTTATGTCGCTAAGGCAATTATTCTGTATGGATGTGCCCGAAAAGCCCACCGTCCTTACAATGCACGCCGTATCTATAACCGACAAGCCGAGGTTTGGCTGGCGCGGCGTAATGCTGGACGAGAGCAGGCACTTTTTCGGCGCCGAGGTAGTCAAGAGGCTGCTTGACGCCATGGCGATGTATAAGCTTAATGTATTCCATTGGCACCTTACCGACAACGAGGGCTGGAGGGTAGAGATAAAGAAATCCCCCCGCCTCACTCAGGTGGGCGCCCAGAGGCGCGGCACGCAGACGCTTGCCTGGGGCAAGCCCAACATTATAAATTGGGTGCCTTACGGCGGGTTCTACACTCAGGAGCAAATTAAGGATATAGTAGCCTACGCCAAGGCCCGCAACATAATGATTGTGCCCGAAATCGATATGCCCGCCCACTTCGCGGCGGCTGTAGCGGCCTACCCCCATCTTAGCTGCGGCGGCAAGCAAATAGAGCCCTCGGTGCGCCACGGCGACAACGCGGACATAATTGCCTGCGCAGGCAAAGAAACAACCTACAAATTCATTTACGATGTGCTGGACGAGCTTTGCGAGCTCTTCCCGGCGCCTTACTTTCACATCGGCGGCGACGAGGCGAACAAAAAGGAATGGAAGAAGTGCCCCGACTGCCAGAAGACGATAACAGAAAAAGAGCTAAAGGACGAAGAGGCGCTTCAGGGTTACTTCAACAACAAGATAGCTTTGTACCTTAAGCGCAAGGGCAAAACCCTTATCGGCTGGAACGAAATATTAACAACCGACAATCTGGAGCGCGGGGTTGTCGCCCAATACTGGACATCTTACCGCGACAAGAATGTCATAAGGCACGCCGCCGACGCCCGTAAGTTCATAATTAGCAAGCACCAGTACTTTTATTTCGATATGCCCTATGCCAAAGTAAGGCTGTGGGATACCTACAGCTTCGAGCCCGAGGATATCGCTTTAAGCGAAGAAAACTCTCTGGGCGTAGAAGGCCCCCTGTGGACGGAGTGGGTGCCCGACGAAGCCAGGCTTCAGTTCCAGCTCTTCCCCCGCATAGAGGCGCTTTCGGAGGTCGCTTGGTCGCCCAAAGAAGCCCGCGATTACGACGGCTTCCGCAAGAGGCTGCGCAAGCGCCTTGTCGCCCTCGACAGGCTTAAGATCAACTACGCCCCCGAAAACATCTGGGACAAGAGGGGGCTTGCCGCTAACAAAATAAACCACGCTTTCGTGAGGAGGAACGCTCACATCGAATACGAGAGGGCGATGCGGCACAGGCGCCGCGCCAAAAACCAATGACGATATTCAGGCTAAAGCACGAATTCACCCCGCGGGACACATCGGGACACTTCAGGTTCCCTTTTAATATAGATAAAGAATGCCGCAGGCTTACCATAAAATATAAATACAGCCCCAAAACCCTCGAGGACAGCGAGTATTCCCTCCGCCTCATAGACGAGTGCTTCAGAAGGTACGGCATAGAGGCTTCCGAAGAGCGGAAGGCTGCCGAACTTCCGCTAAATAACCTTATAACTATATCTTTAGACTCGCCCGAGGGTTTGGTAGGCACCGCTCACAGGCATCTTAACGACGCCCGATACGAGATATCCGAAAGTTATTCGTCGGCGGGGTTCTTTCCCGCTAAAATAACGGCGGGAGAATGGGCGGTAACGCTGTCGGCTCACGCCGTGCTATCACAAAAGGTAATCGCGGAGGTCGAAGTAAGTGTCGATTGAGTTTTATCCTTTCGAGCTTCATACGCACACCCTCCACAGCGACGGACGGTTTACGCCCGAAGAGCTTGCCTTGCGCGCCGCCGCCGAAGGGCTTAAGGGCTTTGCCCTTACTGACCATAACACCTCGACCGGCAACAGCTACGCCGAGAGGGCGTCTGCGCAGCACAATCTCGCCTTTATAAGCGGGATAGAGTGGACAACCTTTTTCGGGCACATAACCGCGCTGGGCGGCGACTTCGGCATCGACTGGCGCGCGGTAAACCCCAAAACGGTATGCCGACAAGCGGCTTGCGTAAAGGAAGCCGGCGGCTGCGTCGGAATAGCCCACCCCTTTCGGATAGGCTTCCCCATTTGCACGGGAGGAAGCGACGACTGGGGCATACAGGACTATAAGGATTTCACCCACTACGAAATCTGGTCGGGCCCAAACCCACACAAAGAGCCCACCAATGTGTTCGCCGAAGAGCGCTACCGCGAGTTAACCGCGCTCGGAAACCGCCTCGCCTGCGTATACGGCAGGGACTGGCACTCGGCGGAAAGCGGTGTATGCGCCGCCACCTTTTTGGGCATAGAGGGCGAAGTCACGGCGGCAAAGGCTCTGGAAGCCATAAAAAAGGGCAGAAGCTATGTGTCGCTGGGCATCAAAGCGGATATCTCCCTTTGCGACGGCAAAAGGGTATATTATATAGGCGAAAGCGTCCCCGAGGGCGAATACGAGCTTAGCGTTACCCTCACCCCGCCAAGCGAAGGGTTAAACGCCCTAAGGGTTTTCGGAATAGAGGGCATTACCCTTTATACGCAGGATTCTGTTACGAGAATAGGGATAGAAGGCGGGCGGCACAGCAAGAAGCTAAGGCTAGGCAAAGGCTTTTTGCAGGTTACCGTCGAGGGAAGCATCGATAGCGAGGGCGCGCGGCTTGCCGTTGCGACGCCATTCTATATAAACTAAACACGGAGGAAGCAGCATATGATGATTACCGCGCACGGAGGTGCGCTCGCGACGGGCAAAAACACTTACAGGTATTTCCGCAAGATGTCCGATTACAAAATAGACTCCATCGAAGTGGATATTTGGAGCTGGAACAAGGTGCTTCATCTTGCCCATACGCTGCCACGCCCCTTCCTGTTTAGGGCAATAAGGCTTTCGTATGTATTCGATTACTGCAAAAAGCACAATGTAATGGTAAACTGCGATGTGAAGCGCAAGGGGCTTGTCAAGCCCGTCCTCGACCTCGCAAAGAGCATGGACGCCGCCGATTACATATACTTCACGGGCTCTGTCGTGCCTAAGGAAATCCCCAATCTCGACGCGGGCATCGTGTATGTTAACAAACTGTTCTATGACAAAAAATATTCCTTAAGCGTAGAAAACCTGCCCAAAATCAAGGAATACTTAGACAGCTTCAACAACCCCCGCATAAAGGGCATAAACATCCATTATTCTTATGCCTCAAACGAATTTATCAAAAAAGCAAAAGAAATAGGGCTGGGAGTGTCGATATACACCGTAGACGACGCCGCCATGCTCGAAAGGCTCATCGCTTTGGAGCCCGACAACATCACAACAAACAGGATAGACCTCGCTCTGCCTTTGAGGACGGCATATCTTGATTCTTGCAAGAGGTAGTATGATTCGTTACGCAGTTATCGGCATTGGCCGAATGGGAAGTGTTCACGCCAATAACCTTGCAAAGGGCAGGATTAAAGGCGCAAGACTTGTCGCGGTATGCGACACCGATACGCAAAAGCTAAAGGATTTCGGGGCAAAATTCCCCAAAGTAGCCCTTTTTGAAGACCACAAGACGATGCTTTCGTCCGTAAAACCCGACGCCGTTATAGTCGCGACGCCGCACTATTCGCATGTCGAGCTTGTGTGCGACGCCCTTAACGCCGGCGTTAATGTGCTGTCCGAAAAGCCCGCCGCCGTCGAGGCTTGCGAGGCGCAAAAGGCAATCGAACTCGCGAAAAGCCTGCCCCATCTTAAGTATGGTATCATGTATAACCAGCGCACCAACCGCATGTACGCCTACGCCAAAAAGCTTCTCGATTCGGGGGCGCTCGGCGAGATAAAGAGGGTAACCCTCACGATAACCGACTGGTACCGCTCGCAGCACTATTACGACCAGGGCGGCTGGCGCGCCTGCTGGTGCGGCGAGGGCGGCGGCCTTCTTATAAATCAATGCGTCCACCAGCTGGATGTCCTTCAATGGCTTACGGGTATGCCCGTATTCGTTACCGCCTGGGCCGCAACCAAAAACCGCGATATAACCGTCGAAAACGATGTCGTGGCAATTATGGATTACGCCAACGGCGCCAAATGCGTGTTCACGGCTTCAGGGCACGAGCTAAACGGCACAAACCTTCTGGAGATCGCGGGCGACAAGGGCAGGATAACCATCGGCAAGTTCAAAATGAAATATCTTAAATTCGCCAAGTCCGAAACCGAGGTTAACGCCACCACCACAAAGGGCTACGGCAGGTCGCCTTACAAGGTAAAAAAGCTTACTTACGGTATCCGCAACATATTAAGCGAGCTGAGGACAAGAGGGCAGCAGGCCAATATTATAAGGAATTTCACAAATTGCCTTTTGGGCAAAGCCGAGCTTATCGCCCCGGGCAGCGAGGGCATAAAGGCTCTTTCGATAATAAACGCCATCTATCTTTCGGCATACAACGGCAACAAAAAAGTAGAGTTGCCTCTCGATTACAACGAATACTGCAAACTTCTGCAAAAGCTTAAAGAGGAGGAGAAAATCCAACAATGAGTGTATCTTTCAAAAACGGGGCGATAGTCCGCGAGGGCAAGTTTGTATCTCCCACCTACTATGACATTTCCAACAATCTGTTAACCGCGCAGTTTGACGGCAGGGGAAACATCAGCAAATACTCCGTCGTCAACAAGTGGGAGTTTATCGCTTCGTTTTCCTCATTGCTAAAAATCGGGAATCGGATAATGGATTTTACGGTACCCAAAACCGTAGAAATGATAGGAAGAAAGCAAACGGTTTCTTTTGAGGCCGAAGGCGCCGAAGTAAAAATCACGAGCTTTGCCGACAGCTCGCATAACGCCATTTTTCAGGAGATAGAAGTTTTCGCCAAAGGCTCCGACCTGACTGTCAGGGATGTTTTCAATATCGAGCTTAACGGCGCGGCGTACATCAAAGCGCTCTTCCTGGACAGGTTTTCTCCCAAGACCCTCGGCAAGGCGCTGTTTTCCACCGCTGCGAGGCTTTTGCGCAAGGGCAAGTATTGTGAAACCAAGGACGGCGTTTTTGTCTCGAGGTGCGACCCTCTTGGCGAGTGCTATATCGATATAGCCATGAGCGCCCCCGGGGAGTGGCTGGAACAAAACAGATTTTATGTCAACCAGCACGCCTTCGGTATGGATGTCAGGAAGGGCGAGAGGGGCGTGATGCGCATGGTAATAAGCATGGGCACGAGAGGGGATTTCAGCGATTGCGATGTCCTCGAGTGCTTTAAAAACTTCGACAAGCATAAGCAAGCCTGCGAAGATTATATCGCTTCCTTCCCAATGCCCAAGGTTTGCGACACCGAATTTCTGAAAGCGTTTTTCCACAGCTGCTACAACTGCTGCGTTTCGCTGTATAAAGAAAAGGATGAGTTCAAAGGCTTCCTCGCGGGCCTTGTCTACCAGTCCCCAGCCCGCACCTACTTCAGGGACGGCTACTGGACGGCTCTGGTTGCTTTGCGCTATCAGCCCGAGCTTGTAAAAAACGAAATAATAACCTTATCCAAGGGTATAGACAAAGACGGCGTTTGCCCCTCGGCGGTAAGGTACAACTTCAAAAACTGGTGGGGCAACCACTACGACAGCCCCTCGTTCTTCGCGATACTGCTTTATGACTATGTGCGCGTAACCGGCGACACCGCAATCCTCGACCTCAAATGGCGTGGCAAAAAGACGCTTCTTGACGCCGCAATCGTCGTCATAGAAAAGCTTTCGGAGCGTACCGACAGCACCGGCCTGCTGTATAAAGGCGGCCCTTACAACAGGCGCGACTGGTGCGACAATGTATTCCGCGAGGGCTATGTTACCTACGACGAGGCGCTTTACGCCCGCGCTTTATACGCTCTCGGCAAGCTGACCGAGGGCAAAAACCCCGTGCTTTCGCGTAGCTATTTCGAGCGCGCCCAAAAAGTAAAAGACGCCATAAATACCATACTTTGGGATTCCAAACTTGGGTATTATGTTAACTATAAGAACGAAAACATAATCGAGGACAACCTGTCGATAGACACCGTTATATGTGTCCTTTTCGGCATAGCCGAGGGCGACAGGGCGGTAAGCGTACTGAAGAATATGGAGCGCCTTCTCGAGAGCAGAAACAACACCGAGCAGAAGGCGGGCGACTTCGGAGTGCTTTGCGTCTACCCGTTCTACAAGTATCCCGAGGCGGTTGTAGCGAAGTCCACGCTTCCGTACTACTACCATAACGGCGGCGACTGGCCATACTGGTCGGCGCTGTACGCTTATGCCAAACGCATGTACGGAATGGACTATATGTACCCGCTCACCAGGTGGTTCGAGTACAACCTTTCCAAAGACAACTTTACTCCCATCGAATTTTTCTCGCCCCTGCACAAGGACGGCTCTCTGCTTCAGGGCTGGAGCAGCCTGGGCGCCTTCGTGTTAAGCTGGGACGACGAGGACTTTTTCAGCAAGAGCCTGATCTGAACTTTAAGTTAAATTAAGGCAAAAGTTAAGGTTTGGTCTTGCATTGGCTTATATTATAGTATATAATTAATACGATTATCGGAGGGGACAGGTATGTCCCCTGTTTATTGGGAGTGTTTATGAAACGCAGGATACTTCTGTTGGCTATCATTTTATTGGCGGTTGCCGCGGTTTCGCTTACTGCGTGTTCCGGCGGCGTTGGCAACAGCAAAGAGCCTATCGGAATAGTGGCGGAACTCAGCAACATCGAGTATTTTTACGGGCAGGACCTCGACTTAAGCGACGCCAGGATTATCGTTTCGTACGCCGACGGCTTCACCAAGCCCATAGACCTCACTCCCGATATGATAAGCGGTTACAACCCCAAGCAGGAAGGCGTCCAAAAGGTAACGGTTACTTACATGGGCCTTTCTACCGAAATCGAAATTTTTGTTAAGCCCATCACCATACAGAGAATAGAAGCGGTGGAAATCAACTCCGAAACGGGCAAGGTGTCCCCCGCGAGGCCCCTCAAGGTCATAGAAGGCGGGCAGCCCGACTACACCCGTATTAGCCTCAGGATTCATTACGAGAGCATGAGCGTGCTCCTCCATAATATCCGCCCCGAGATGATAAGCGGGTATTCCGTCGCCGCCTGCCCTCCCCGCCCCGAGCCTTATGAGCTTACCGTAACCTACGAGGGCAAAACCGCCCCAATTCTGCTTTATGTCGAGCGCAAGGCAATACAGCAGATAATTGTCGAGTCCGACGGCATGCCGCAAAAGCAGGTTTATAAATACAACAACCCCGAATTCATCAACAAAATAGAAAGGTTCAACCAGGGCAAGCCCGAGGGCGACCGCATTGTCATAGAAGAGCGCGGCGCCCGCTTTACCGAGGTGTTCGACCCCACGGGGCTCAAACTCACGCTGTTGTACAACAACGGCGACAAGGAAGTCGTAAATTACAGCCAGATAGAGCCGGGCGATATACAATTCGAATATAACTTCAACAGGGCAAGCGCCCAGACCCCCGTTAGGATAATCTACCGCGAAAGGGAAGTCGTAATCTATGTAAAGGTTATCGAGTCCCTCACCACGGGCATGGAAATCACCAAAATGCCCTCCACCCGCGGCAGATATTCTTTCGTGTCGCAGGACGCCTCCCTTCCAGCCCCCGAAGGCACGGTAGTCGAGCTTCCCGTGTACAGCCCCTCCGACTCGCAGAAGCATTACATAGTGCGCACTCCCGAGCCCGACCTCCGCTCGCTCATCGTTGTGGGCGACACCATCGAATGGGCGACGGGAAAAGCCAGGATATTCTACGACGACGGCACAATACTCGGCAATGTTCCGCTCGACTTCAACGACATAATGAAGACCAGCCCCGACTTCGCCTCACTAAATACCGCTCTCAACAAAACGGGCAGGTTCACGATAAGGATATACTATTCCAACTCGACCTGGGCGCCCATCGAGGTTTCCATCGAGATAGTGCAAAGAAAAGCCATAATGGTGTTCCTCGCAGAAGAGGGCATCAACAGGATCCTGGGCAGGGTGTATTACACGGGCGACGAGATAGACCCGCAGCTCGTAAAATATAACGCCTTCTTCGATAACGGCACATTCCTCTTCCGCGATGTCTCCGAGGAAGAGCTTGCCGACCCCCGCAACTATGTGGGCGGGCAGCTTATAGTCGGCGAGATAACCGAGGAAATCTGGCGCGACCCCGCCAACTGGATAGTGGACGCCGACGGCAATATCTCCTTCAGGTTCGCCAAGTCGGGCTATGCGGGCACGGGTTGGGAGCACCTCAACGAAACAATGCTTGGCGACGATTACAGCCTTGTCTGCTCGCAGCCCGGGCAGCACACCGTAAGGTTCGCTCTGGACGGCGCCGAGAGCCGCCCCGTCACCGTAGATGTAAACCCCCTTCTCGTAACGGATATGCGCCTCATACAAGACTTCAGTTACTACTTCGAGGTAGGGGAGAACACGGGCGGCTTCTTCGAGCGTGACCTAAGGGCCAATGTGCTTGTCTATCTTTGGTACAACAACGGCGCCTATGTAATCAAACAGCTTACGCCAAGCGCCGCAAGAATTTATAAAGACGGCGTACAATTATACGCCTTCTCCGATTCGCAGCCTTACCAATTCACCCAGGCGGGCGAGTACGAAATAAGGGTATACGAGGGCGAGGCTTACGACAGCCTGCCCCTGTTCGTCACCGAACGCGAAGCCCAACCCAAGGTAACCGCTGTTTCGATAGCAGGC
>DGDU01000025.1:0-14206 GCA_002385605.1 Christensenella sp. UBA3944 | reverse complement strand
TTTCAACTTCCTGGTTACATATTCCGACGGCTCCCAAAAGACGCTGCTTATCGGAAGCGGCGCCCCTTCGGGCAACATAATTTACGCTAATGTCAAATACTCGGGCGAGCCCCGCACCGAAGACGACATCCTCGTGCTTTGCGACCGCAACCGCATAGGCAACCAGGTGGTAACCTTCAGGTACCGCGGGCAGAGCGCCACCTACTCGATGAGAATAATCGGCAGGTGGGAAAAGTCCATCCAGATAATCAAACTTCCAAAACAGCTTTACATTTACGGCACCGACACAACCATAGACCTTATGGGCCTTAAGGTGCGTATTCTTTATGATGACGACACCTTCGTCGAGGAGACCGATTTCAGCGACCCCAAGTGGAGCTTCGTCTTCCCCAATATGAGCCTGCTCTCCGACCAGTTCTACGCCCAGAAGACGGTTACCGTTATCCTCGACGGGCAGTACCAGAAACTCAAGCGCGATTACACGATAGAGCTTGTAAAGGGCGAAATAGTCTCCATCGAATACGACGAAGACCAAAGGATTGTAGTAGGGCAGGAAGGCGGGCAGCCCGTCTACGAGTACCTTCTCAAAGAGCACGAGGATCAGGACGGCGTTGTGCGTAAGATGCTAACCGTGCGCTACGGCGAGGATCTCGACCTTACCTCTTTCGTCCTGCTTGTAACCTACAGGTATGTAGACGGCACGGGCACGATAAGGACGGCAACCGTAGAGCGCGGCATTACCTCCGCAAATGTCAACTACGACAAGAAGGTGGACTATAAGGACGCCGAGGGCAACATCATCTACACCCGCGAGCTCGAGATAAACTACTGCGGCAAGACCATACCCGTATGGCTCTATCTCGACCCGCAAAAGACCCTCATAGACATCGAAATTATTAAAGACCCCGACCAGTTGCATTATGCAGTGGGGCAGAATATTGACCTTCGCGGCGGGCTGATAAGACGCAAGTACGAGCTTTACGACGGCTCTATCTCTTACGACTTTATCTACATGACCAATCCCGAAGTGTCGGTAACCTACAACCGCGACCCCTTCCCCGTGGGCAGCGCCATCGCTTCCGAAATAAGGACTGTCACCATATCATACAAGGGCTTTACCGACAGTTTCACGGTAACTACATACAAGAAGCTTAAGGCCGAGCTGGAGTACAGGGATATAGCTTTCCGCTACGGGCAGAACCTCACCCCCGTAATCAGCGCTTTGCCCTCGGGCATACCCGGATTTGAAATCCCGCAGATTACCTGGAGTTTCGGTATCCAGCAGGCGGTAAACGGCGTGCAAACGACGGTTTGGGTACCCGAAAGGCCTCTCACCCCCGGCATTTATCCCATAAAGGTAACCGTGCACGAGAACGAATACTACGAGGGCTACGAAGAGATTTCGCACAACCTCACCATAATGCAAAAGATTATCGAAATCTATGGCAAGGACTTCGAGAAGTATTACTCCTTCCCCGACCCCGACTTCAATATGCCCGACCCGAACGACCCCACCGTTAAAGGTTACTACTACTTAGGTTACAGCGGCACCGATACCCCGCTTGTCGGAAACGACAGGATAGAGATAAGGCTCTTGCGCAAGGGTATAGAAGCGGGCAACGATGTAAGGTATGACGCCAGCAACGCAATCCTCGGCTACACCATAGACTTCGAGCTTGTCGCGGGCGACAACCAGAACGACTACTATATTATTGTTTTCACGCCAGGCAAGCTTACGATAAAGCCTCTGCCCATACTCGGCAACATCACATTCACGGGCCTGCTTGACCTTGTCGCCGACGGGCAGGAGAAGCCCATAACGGCTTACTACCTCGGCGCGGGCAACGCCATAATCGAGATAGCACAAAAGGATATCATATATATCGACAAAGCCACGGGCGAAATCGTGCAGAAGCCCCTAGACATAAACGGCGAGATAGTCATGGTAAACTGCCCGCCCAAGGACGCGGGTACCTACATCGCGACCATCTCCCGCAACTACATAATCGATGGCGTAAGCTCGGTTGAGTTCACGATAAACAGCCCACAATAAGCGATTAACGGCGGCATTTTGCCGCCGTGTTTTAATAATTTTTATTGTTTTGCGGAGGTACTATGTATATCATTTCTCACGACATAGGCACAAGTTCGGACAAGGCCATTCTTGTCGACTTCAACGGCAAGATAATCGACATGGCGGTCGCGCCATATAATACCTATTATCCCTACCCCGCCTGGGTAGAGCAAAAGCCCGAGGAATACTGGGCGGCGGTAACTACGACCACCCGCGCGCTCGTCAAAAAGGCGGGCATCAAGCCGGACGAGGTAAAAGGCGTGATATTTACCACGCAGGCTATGGGCATCATTCCCGTGGACGAAAACGGCATCGTGCTGTACCCCAACATCACCTGGGTAGACGGCAGGGCGCAGAAGCAGGCCGACGCGATAATGAACAAGTTCGGCGGAAAAAAGATATTCACGCTTCTTGCTGGCACCCCGATAATGGGCAAGGATGTTATCGCCAAGATTATATGGCTAAAAGAAGAGCGCCCCGATGTCTACAACCGCACCAAATGCATACTGGATGTTAACGGGTACCTCAAATTCAAGTGCACGGGCAGGATGGTCGCCGAGCTTTCGGGCGCCTCGTCTTACGGCTTAGACCTCAAGAAAAAGGACTGGCTTTCGGTGCTTAAGTTAACGGGGCTGGATATGAAGAAGCTTCCGCCCCTCGTCAAATCCACCGACAGGGTTGGCGGGCTTACAAAGCAGGCGGCAGAGGAGCTAGGGCTTCCAGAAGGCACCCCCGTGTTCGGCGGCTGCGACGATGTGCAAAGCGCCTGCATAGGCAGCGGCATGACCAACGACGGCGACATCCATGTCTACCTTGGCACATCGGCTTGGGTCTGCGCCTCCTCGAGGACAGAAACCAAATTCAAAAACGGCGCCGCCGCGATACAAAGCGCCGACCCCGATATGAACCTGATTGTGGGCATAACCGAGGCCGCGGGCAGCAATATAGAGTGGCTTATGAACCAGTTTTTCCGCAAAGAAAAAGAGCAATACGGCGACGATATCTTCAGGTATATGGACGAGCAAATCGCCAAGATTCCCGCGGGCTCCGACAACCTCATCTGCACGCCGTGGATGCTTGGCGAAAGGTGCCCCGTAAGCTCTACGACCACGAGGGCAACCCTCTTTAACATCAACGAGTGCCACACGAGAGAGCACCTTATGCGCGCGGTCTACGAGGGCATAGGCTATAACCTCGCCTGGATACTAGAAAACTTCAAGAAGGACTACAAGCTTTCCTGCCGCAGCTTCAGGGTAATAGGCGGCGGCGCGCTGGACGATGTATGGATGCAAATCATCGCCGACATCACGGGCACCGAATTCGGCGTGCTGGAGAACCCCCGCAACGCCGGCGCTTTGGGCGGCGCCCTCATCGCTCTCATCGGGTTGGGCGTGCTCAAGGACTTCTCCGACGCGCACAAGTTCACACGGGTATCCAAAACCTACATTCCGAATGCCCAAAACCACGAATTATACAAAAAACTCTTCCAGTCCTACAAGGATGTTTTCTACGGGCTGAAAGCGGCTTACGACAGGGCTAACAAAGAAAGATTTTCTTCAAAATAAACCAACGGGCGGAGTAAAAATGACAGACAAAAAGATTAAGGAATTGTTGTTCTATTGCAAGGAGCTCAAAAAAGAAAACCTTGTCGCTCTCGGGGATTGCCTTAGCATCCGCGACGGCGACGGCATGTATGTCACCAACCCCGACAAAGAAATAGGGGAGGTTACAGAAAGCGACATCTCGAGGCTGGGCTTTGCCCAGGTGCCCGCCAACCGCATGCCTGCGTTGCACAGGCAGCTTTATTTGGCAAGGCCCGATGTAAACGCCATAATCACCAACCACGCGCCGTACTGCGTGGCGGCGGCAAAGCACCTCAACAGCATGGTCGCCGTGCTCGACGATATGGCGCAGATAATAGGCCCATCGATTAAATTCGCGCCCTCCTATGAGCCAAAGACGATTGTAAAGTTTATAGGCAAAAGCAACGCCTGCATAGTTAAAAACGGCGGCGTTGTGGCTGTGGGGCGCACCCCCGACGAAGCCTACACGGGCTCTATGGTGCTCGAGAAGGGCGCCAAAGCCTACATCGAGGGTACGATACTCGGCGGCGCCGTAAAAATACCCTTCCTCGAGGCTTTGCTTATGAGGGTTATATATAAGAATAAGTACAGCAAGGCCGACCAGAAAGCCAAACAGGAGGAGCTCGAGATATGATGACAGAAAAAGAAATAAGACAGGCTCTAAAAGACGCCGGCATAAGGCTTCTGGAGAAAGGGCTTACGCAGGGCACATGGGGCAACCTGTCCATAAGGCTGGACGAGCGCCACATGGTGGTAACCCCCTCGGGGCTGGACTACACCAGGCTTACCCCCGACGATATGGTTGTCGTCGACATCGAAACGCTGGAATACAACAGCCATGTAAAGCCGACTTCCGAGAAAAAGATTCACGCGGCAATCTACCGCGAACGCAAGGATATAAACGCCGTAATACACAGCCACCCCCTCAACAGCAGTTCGGTCGCGGCGGCAAGAAAAAGCTTGCCCGTAATGAGCGAGGAGATGAGGCGGCTTGTCGGCGGCGAGGCGAGGCTTGCCAGATACGGGCTTCCCAGCACCGACTCCCTCACCAAATCGACCATTAAAGCCTTAGAGGGGCGCAACGCCTGCCTGCAGGCCAACCACGGGCTTGTGGTTTGCGCCGGCTCGATGGACGAAGCCTTCGAGGTCTGCCGCGTTATGGAAGAAAGCGCCAGGCTTTATATCGAAAGCGAGGTAAAAAAGATTCTCAAAAAAGACGATATTGTTGCGGAAGACATCATAGAAGCTTTTTGCAACATTATCAATAAATAACCAAAGAAAACACCCGATTAAATACGGCTCACGGAGAACAGCATGCAAAAAGCTTCTTTGTTTTTACATAAGGCGTTCGGCACTTCGCCGAACGACGGCGACATTCAGCCAAAAGAAATTATCGGCTACAGTATAGCAGGCTTCGGGCAAAATTTAATCTGCACTGTAATAGGCTCTTACCTTACGGTATTCATGACCGACGCCATAGGCTTCTCTGCCTTAAGCGTCGCTCTTTTAATGCTTTTCGCCAGGGTTTACGACGCCTTCAACGACCCCATAATGGGCAGCATAGTGGACAGGACGCGCTCCAAATGGGGCAAGTGCCGCCCGTACCTTAAGTGGATGGTAATTCCCATTGCGCTATGCACGATAGCCTGCTTCCTGCCCGTTTATCCCGCCACAAAAGCGGGCTTTGCCCTCATCTCGACGGTTTATGTCATCTGGGGTATGGTTTACACGGTGGCGGATGTGCCTTACTGGGGGCTATCCTCGGCGCTGACTTCAGATACGCATAAAAGAGGCATACTTCTTACCGTGGCGAGGCTTGCCTGCACGCTGGGCGGAGGCATAGTCACCATAGTCGTGCCCCAGATAACGGCGGCAATAACGGCGAAATACACCCCCGAAACGGTGCAGCAGCCGCTTTCTATGGCGTACTTCATAATTGCCATAGTCTTTACCGTGCTGGCAATACCGCTGTTTTATGTCGGTTTTTACACCACCAAGGAAAGGATGTCCGACAGCGAATCCAAAGCGCCTTCGCTTAAGCACAACCTCAAATTGCTGTTCAAAAACACCCCCTTGCTGCTTATAGTGCTTTCGGGCGTGCTGGGTTCTGCCAAAATGGCGTACTCTTACACGGGCGGGCTTTATTTCGCCAAATATGTTCTCGCGGATGTCGAGTTCCTCGGCATGAGAGGGGAGGGGCTTTATACCCTAATTACCCTTGCGGTCGTTCCCGGCGGGCTTGCCGCGTCGCTTGCGGTGCCGTGGTTCACCAAGAAGATAGGCAAAAAGGCGACGATGATTTCGTCCAACCTTATAGGCTCGGCGGTTATGTTTATTATGTACTTCGTGGGCTACAAGTCGCCCGCCGCGCTCATTTTCTCGCTTATAGGCATGGTGATCGTGGGCATACCCCACGGTTTCGCAAACATCATCACTTACGCGATGATAGCCGACACGGTGGAGTACCTCGAATGGAAGACGGGCGAGCGCGCCGAGGGCATCTGCTTCGCCATGCAGACATTCATTAACAAAATCGGCATGGCGGTGGGCGCTTTCATAGGCGTCCTTGCGTACCACATGGCGGGCGTCACCCCCAATAACCCCGGTATGCTGGACGACAAGGGCAAAGACACCCTTTGGGCGATGCTCGTGCTTTTGGGCGCCATAAGCCTTCTCCTTACGGCGGTGCCTTTATTTTTCTACAACTTCACCGAAAAACGCCAGCAGGAGGTTGTAAAAATTATAGCCGAACGCAAGGCGGCGGAGGGCAACGGCGACAACGCCTGATTCCCATAAAATATTGACAAACACGCGCGGTTATGCTATATTTACTAATATGGCGAAAGCCGTTTGGGGCTTGCCGCAATAATGCCGGGAGGGCAGATACATGGCAAAAATGTCATACAAAGAAAGCGATCGGGATGTCATCGGCGCGATAAACACATATGTCCCCGTCTTTTATATGGCGGCGGTTGAGGGCAAACCTTCACTAATCGCGTTTCCCGACGAAGGCTCCAAACGCTATTATGTAAATTGCCTTAAAGGCGCGCTTTCGGGGCTCGCCATACAGCTTATGGCGTATTCGGTAACCAACAACAGGGCGTATATCGTTATCGCCTCCTGGGACCAGGCCCCCGTAAGCTTTTTGAATTATCTGGAAGCCGTCAATGGGCTTTACAATCAGTATTATGCCGAAAACTTCATAAACTGCGGCTCGGCTTTTAAGGAAGAAATCAGGCACAAGAGAATAAAGGACGCCGCCGAGGCCATACAGGCAGTAGCCATCGTACATTCGCAGCCTGCAGTAGCCGGGCTTTGCGCCGGATTTACCGACTACGAGTTCACCTCTTACAACGAGTTTTCGGGCGGTGGCCTATCCACCCTTGTGCCCCTTTACCAGGTTATGGGCAGAGAGGAAGTAATAAACCGCTACCTTGCCGCCCACAGCTTCATACAAGGGCTTCCGCAAGGCTTTATGCCCGCCGAGAAGCAGGATAAATTCGATGTCGAGTTCGAAAACTGCCTCGCCAATTTCGGCTATTTCGGCAGGGAAGCCGTGCCCAAAGAGGTGCTTGCCAAGGTTATAATCGACCTCAACGAAAAAAGCGGCTACAATTTCGATTTTATAACGGACAGCGTCATAAGGCAAAGGAAGTTCGTCATTCAGAAAAGCACCGGCCCCGTCCATGTAGCAAGGACAAAAGACCAGCTGAAGTACGAACTTTTGGTTATGGTGGTTGCCGAGATGTGCGTCCGCCTCAAATGCACCTACGACGGCGCCCTCGCCAGGCTAGGCGCGGCGGGCGACGCCACCCTGCAGAAGGATGTAATTATTTACATCAACAACAAGCTGGGCTACGGCTACCGGTACCTTATGGAGCTTCTGGGCTTCGCTTACCCCAACCCCGTTTTCTTCCGCGACCTTGTCAGATATATGTGCGAAATCAAGGGCTACAGCAAGGTTGCCGTGTTCGAAAAGCTAAGCGTTATAGACAAAGCCCTCATATTCTAGTTTTCATAATTGTACAATCATATAGCCGCCCCAATCGGGCGGCTTTTTTTTTAAAAAGTTTATATTAAGTTCAGAAAGATTACCCCTTTTATTCCAAAACCCCTCACTTTGCCCGAATACAATTTTACTGGGCTGGTGTTTTTTGTTGCCGCAAAACAATCCGTAACGGCGTGCCTTCGCGCCTTTTGCAAAAGACGCCGTCTAAATTAATAGTAAATAATTATGGTAAATTCGGCAATCTTCTTGAAGGGCGCCGCTTTATATGTTATACTGCAAATACAATTATATATTATATATTAAAAGGGACACGCACGATTGCATATAAGCCGGAGGCTGAATATATGAGAAAACTTCTGTTAGTGGTGCTGATATTTGCCGTTCTTCTTACCGCCATTGCCGCGGCAGGCTGTAACAAAGAATCGGTAATTAACTCCATCGAGATTTTTACGGCTCCTGATGTGGTCTACCTGCCGGGCCAAAGCCTTCGCCTCAACGGGGCGCAGCTGCTCATTAAGTACGACAACAGCAAAGAAGAACTCATCACCATAACAGAGGACATGGTGAGCGGATACGACAAGAACCTGCTCGGCGAGCAGTACCTGACCATAAGATACAAAGACAAAATAGTTTCCCTTCCCATAAGAATAGTACCCCCCGAGCTTGTCGGCATCGACATCAACACCCAGCCCTCAAAGGTTAACTACATTCAAGGCGAGGTTTTCAAAATAGACGGCTGCAAAATTAATGTCGACTATGTAGGCAACATCACCGAAGTTATTAATGTCACCCTCGATATGTGCAACCTCGACGAAATCGACATGGACGAAGTCGGAACCCAGGTTGTAACCGTTACCTACGAGGTAAACGGCGTCGTACGCACTGCTACATTCAACATTCACATCGAGCCCAAAGTCATGCAGAGCATGCAGATAACCAAGTCCCCCGACAAAAAGATTTATTATGTCGGCGAACCTCTGGACCTCACGGGCGGCGAAATTTATTTCTCCTACAATAACGGCTACCCCGAAAGGGTCGACATGGCCGAGCTTTACAACAACGGCAACGGCAACCTCGCGATCGACTGGGACAACACCAGGATAGCGGCAAATTCCACGGTAACCCTTACATACACATACCAGAACCCCGCCTCCTACGACGACGAAACCAGGACTTTCACGGGCACCTTCGATGTCACCGTAACCGAGAGGGACATTGCGGGCGTCGAAATACTTAGCGCGGGCAACGAATACAGGTATCAGCTCGTAAATACCGACCTTAACCTTAACGGGCTTATCCTCAAGGTAACCTACAACAACGGCACGACCGAGATTTTTTCGTTCGGCGGCGAGTCTGATCCCATCGCCGCAGGCAGGATAGCCGCCGAGGGTTACAGAAGGGATGTCCTTCACAACCAGACAATAAAGCTTGTTTTCTATTACAGCGGCGTCCGCCTCAAGACCACCTACGACCTTAGCATCACCGTTGCCAACAGGGCACCCTCGGGCGTACGAATCATACCGCCCGTAGGCACCATCTACACCAGCGACGGCATCCCCTGCTTCTATCAAGACACCCCCATAAATCCCTTTAAGGACGACACCGCTGGCATCGAAGGCTGGAAGTTTGTCCTTCTTTACAACAACGGCACCGAGGGCGATACCGAATACTCCCTCACCTCCCCCATGGTGCGCGACCAGGGCATAAGAAACGGTATTACCTTCTCCCAAGTAGGCGAATACACCTGGTATATCCGCTACAGCAGCCAGGTAGACAATATCCCCTTCAGGTTTAATGTCATTCCCAAGCGCGTAACGAGCGCCACCATAAGGTTCCCCGAGGGCTACAAGACCTATTACGGGTTCGCCCTCAATGTCGAAGGCGTAATGCTCGACCTCGTATATAACAACGGCGACGCCGAGTCCGTATATGTCACTCCCTCTATGGTGCGCGAGTTCTCCAACACCACTCTCGGCGAGCAGATTGTAAAGATAAGCTATGTAAACAGCTACACAGGCGAAGAGGGCATAATCGCCGAGGGCGTGGTCACCCTTGTAAAGAAAGTCAAAGAAAATTACAGCATAGGCTTCAGGGCCTATCCCAAGCGCGAGTACATAAGGGACGAGAGGCTGGAGTTAAATAACGCCGAGATATACATTCAGTTTGACGAAGGCGGCATAGCCACCACCGATATTATTGTTTTGTCGCAGTTAAGAAACGACTGGCAGAAGCTGCCCACCCCCCTTATCCCCGGCGCGGTAACCTTCCGCAACAGCGAGGGCTGGACGATAACGGCCTTCGGTATCGACGATTACTGGAGAATCACCGAAACAGGCACCTTGGATGTCTTTATATCCTACGAAGGCCTTACCGCTTTCGGCAACGGCGCGGGTTATCAGATAGTTGTCACCGACCCGGTAGACTCAATCGAGCTGGAAACCTACCTTCCCAATGTCTTTGTCGGGCAGGATATAGACCTAACGGATATCTTCCTAAGGGTAAGGTATAAATCGGGCAGGATAGAGCTGGTGCCCGTCACCAAGGCTATGCTGGACTACAACCCCCGCAACCTCACCTTAGGCGAGCGCGCCGTAAAGATTACCTACACAGACCCAGCGACCTCCTTGGCGCAGGAGCTGGAAGTAACCATAGAGGTCAAAGCGAAAGCTTTGCGCAGCATTCAGATACTCAATCCGCCTAACAAGAGAGAATACCTCTACCTTTCCAACGAAAGCATAGATTACACCGGCCTCAGGCTGATGTTTAATTATAATAACGGAAGCTCCGAAATCGTTGAGGTCACCGCCGATAACGCCGACCAGTTTATCTTCGAGAACTTCTCGACCGATTTCGAGGACGAAGCCCTCGAGATTACGGTTATGTACATCGCGCCTGTCGAGCGCGAAACCGAGGATCTTTTCGACACCTTTACGGTAGCTGTAAGGGATGTCGTTGTTTCCGCCCTCAGGTGGACGGGCACGGTGGGCGCCGAGTGGCCCGTCGTTACCAGCCAGGAAGGCGTGCCCTTCGACATGATAGCCTCCATAGTCGGCTATAGGATAGAAGTTATCTACTCCAACGGCACCAGCGACGAAGTCGATGTAAGCGCTTTCGCGCCTTACCTCGATGTGACGGGCTACAATCCCAATTCGGCTATAAGGCAAAATGTATTCCTTACCTATAAGTTCAACAGGAGTGTCTCCCTTAAGCTCGAGATAACCGTCACGCCCAGGGTGCTAACGGATATAGACCTCATCGCGCCCAGGGACATCGAGGTTATCGAAAACAACGATATAGACCTCACCGAATACAAAATCAGGCTCAAATTCGACAACGACACCGAAGAAATCGTGTCGATGGTACAGCAAAACATCATAAAGAGCGCCGCAAACCCCGGCGGCTACGACAAGAACGATACCCGCGTAGGCCCGCGCGCGGTTACCGTCTGCTACACCCGCAACGGCATAACCTGCTACGAAACGACGACGGTAATCGTCAAGGCTAAGCAGCTTGTTTCCATAGGCATCAACACCCTGCCCAAGGTAAAATACATAGAGGGCGAAGAGCTCGACCTCATGGGCGGCAAGGTCGCGCTGTACTACGACAACGGCTCGCAGGAAGAGCTTTCGCTAACCGACGCCACCACCGAAAACTTCTACATCAACCGTAACAAGTTCGACAACAACGAGTTCTCGGGCATGGCAAAGCTCCAAACCATCTATGTCATCTATAAAGAAGCCGGGCGCGAGTTCCAAACCCAGTTCGACATCATAATGCAGGACAGAAGGACGCCCGTCATATCCTTCGAGTGGCAGCACGAGAACGATTACAGGTTCGTTTACGGCGACAGGCAGGCGCCTCCCTTCACCGTTTACGGCTACGGCGATTTCTATCAGGAAGACGAGCCCAATATGGCGTTCAGCCCCGCCAGGATGGCGCATGTAACCGTCAGGTACATAAATGTAAACGAGTACAACAACCAGAATCCGCTGAAGGACTACACCGAGCTTCCCACCGAGGCGGGCACATATTACATAATAGTTTCTTATAACGCCGACCCGATAGGGTACGAAAGGGACTCGATACACAACAGCTTTGTGTATGTCTGCCCGTACAACCTCGTAATCACCAAGAGGGTAGTCTATGTGGGCGTACAGGGCATCGAAAAGATTTACGGCACGCCCAACCCCGATTACAGAATCTACATACTAAGCGAAGAAAAGTACCATAACCAGAACAACCCCAATGTCGCCAACAAGCCCTTCGCCTACAACGATAACTTCTTCTCCGAAAGTTTTATTAGGCTTGCCGGCGACCAGACCAACAGCTACGACGAGCACAACAATCTAGTAACCGCCTTCCTCATAAGGTGCCTCGACTGGGCAGGCAACCCCGTAGACATCAAAACGGGCGTGGGTACATATCAGATTACCCTTTCGATGGGCACATCGGTAAGCGACAACTACGACATAAGGTTTATAGGCAGCTTCCTCACGATAAACAAGAGGAATGTGCTTGTTACCCCGCTTCCCGTAAATGTCGAGTACGGCGACCGCAATATTGTTTATAAGTATACCGTTTCGGGCGAGCCGGGCGAAACCGACAGCGGCCTTTACGGCACCGACACACTCACGGGCAGCCTCTCGCGCTACGAGCCCTTCAACTACAATGTGGGCAAGTACGCCATCACCAAGGGCAGCCTCGACAACCCCAATTATAATATAGTATTTATAAACGACACGGTAAGCGACGGCGGCAAGAACGGCGTTTATGTAACAATCTACAAGCGCAACCTTTACATCAAGGTTAACAGCAAGATTATCACCTACGGCGACCCCGTGCCCACCTTCGGGTCGGCCGACATAACGCTTTACCGCGACGATGTCTGCACCATCACCGAAGGCGCGCTGGCGCCCACCGACACCTTCCAAATGCTGCTCGGGACAACGGGATATCTTACCTTCTCGCACAGCCTGACCGCGCTTGCCGATGTCGGCAGGTACACCCTGAGCGTAAACATAACGGGCGTAACCGACTCGAATGTGATAACCAACTACGAAATCCACTATGTTCAAGGTTACATAGAAGTCAAGCAAAAGCCCGTAAATGTAACGGCGGTGCACGCTACCAAGATTTACGGCGACCCAGACCCCGTTCTCACCTATGTCGTAGACGGAGATTTGCCCTCGGGCATCCTCCTCGGCAATGTCGCCAGGCAGCAAGGCGAGCATATCGGGAATTACACGATAACGATTGGCACCCTGGCCTCCGCCAACCCCAACTATAAGATTAACTTCACGAGCGCTACATTCTCGATTACATCCAAAGCCCTCATCGCGAGGATTGCCCCCGAGCACCTCACCAAGGTGTTCGACGGCAAGGTGCCGGGCGCTATCCCCTTCACCGTATACCAGATAGTTAACGGGCAGGAAGTCCCCGTAAGCGAAAGCGTCGATACCTCCTTTATTAAGATATCAATCGTCGACGCCCGCAGGGATACGGGTTCATATAACCTCATGCTCGAGAACACCAACGCCAACTACTCGGTAAGCTTCCCGCAGGGCGCCAATTACAGGTATGTAATCACCAAGAGAAGCGTCGATGTCGAGATAGTCATACCCGACAGCCTGCCCTATAAGGGAAGCGGCTATGTGTTTGACGCCTATGTGCCCGACGACCAGATCCAGAGGTTCTACAACCCCGACGGCAGCGTAATGGTGGACGAGAACAACAACGAGATAAAGGACGAGGTACAGGTAGTCCTCAGGTTCACGACGGGCACGACCGCCGTGTTCGTGGGCGAATACGAAATCTATGTCTCCGCCCTTATAAGCCAGAACGACAACTATCAGGTTAACGGCATGATTTCCAGAAAGTTCTCGATAACCCCGAGAGAGCTTATCGTTACCATCAACCCCGAACTCATAGCCTACGACAACACCATAGTTGTCGACTTCAACGACAGGGATGCCGCTATTAAACAATCCGACTACACGCTGGGCAACACCATACCCGGCAGCACCGATAACATCAACTTCTCCTTCCGCATCATAAGCGAGGCCCACAACCTCGACAGGGCGCGCAATGTCATATTCAACCCCGACGGCAGCATCGGAAGCTACGACATCAAGGTGGTGCAGCCCACCAACCCCAACTATACGGTATCGCTTGCCGCGCAGTACAAGTACAAGATACTCCCGAGAAGCGCCAAGATAAGGATAGCCAACAACTTCCTTTCCAAGAAGTACGACGGCAGGGCGCCCGAAATCGTGGACTTCAGCAAGGTAGCTACGCTCGCCAAGAGCGATGTCGTGTTCACCTTCACCCGCGACACCAACGACGGCAGGCCTTTGGGCGATGTCGGTGTATATAACATCAGCGTTTCCAGTAAAGACCCCAACCACACCGTCTATCTCGAGGCGGCGTATCAGTTCACCATAACGAAGGCCCCCGTCACGGTAAGCCCCAAGAAAGATACCAAGACCTACGACGGTCAGCCCATCGGCGTTGCGTTCCTGGACCTGTCTCTTATACACATCT
>DGDU01000020.1 GCA_002385605.1 Christensenella sp. UBA3944 | reverse complement strand
ACCTTCTTCGGTGCTTCTTATTTGGTGGAGATAAGCGGGTTCGAACCGCTGGCCTCTTGAATGCCATTCAAGCGCTCTACCAACTGAGCTATACCCCCGTTGTTCAGGAACTATATTGTAAACCAACTCCCGCCGCCTTGTCAACTGTTTTACATAAGGGAGTATTGACAATAATAGCATAAAATTGTATCATTCAATTATGAAAAGCTTATCAGACGGATACATTCTGGCAAGCGGGGCAAAGCTGCCCTGCGTAGGTTACGGCACCTGGCGCACGCCTCCCGGCGATATATGCGTAAACGGGGTTATTACCGCCTTACAAGCGGGTTACCGCCACATCGACACGGCGGCGGTCTACGAGAACGAAGAAAGCGTCGGCGAGGGCATAATAAAGAGCGGCGTCCCCCGCGAAGAGGTCTTTCTGACCAGCAAGCTCTGGAACACCGATCAGGGCAAAGACAGGGCCCTCAAAGCCTTCGAGCTTTCGCTCAAAAAGCTTAAGACCGGCTACCTCGACCTCTACCTCATACATTGGCCCGTGGCGTACGACTACAAAAAGACCTACCCCAAAGAGATGATCGAAAGCTGGCATGTACTCGAAACCCTCTACAAAGAAGGGCGGGTAAAGGCGATAGGGGTAAGCAACTTTCTCCCCCACCACATGGAGGATCTCCTCAAAGAGGCCGAAATAGCCCCGATGGTTAACCAAATCGAGCTTCACCCCGGCTGCGTCCAGACCGAAGCTGTGGATTTCTGCAGGCAAAAGGGCATAGTGCTGGAAGCGTGGAGCCCGCTTTGCAAAGCCAGAGTTTTCGACAACCCCACACTCCTAAGAATAGCCGCCGCCCACGGCAAAACCCCCGCGCAAGTCCTCGTGCGCTGGAGCCTTCAGATGGGCTTTGTGCCTCTGCCCAAATCGGTTACCCCTTCGCGCATAATAGAAAACGCCGCGGTTTTCGATTTCGGGTTAACACCTTCCGAAATGTCCGAAGTCACCGCCATCTCCGATGTCGGCCGCCTCGGCAGCCATCCCGACAGGTGTAATTTCTGACACCTTCAGGCTTTTCGTTTCCGATTAAAAAATAAAGGCTCTCAGGACAGAGAGCCTTTTGCGTTTATGGCGATTTTAATCTTTTTACCCTTTTATCAAGGATATCAACTTTGCCTCAACCTCGGCGGCGTTGGCCTTGCCTCTGGTTGCCTTCATAACATACCCCAGTACCGCCTTAAGGGCAATCTCTTTGCCCGCGAGGAAGTCGGCCACCGCTTTTTGGTTGGCGGCTATGGCTTCCTTGCAAAGCCTGTCCACCTCGGCGGGGTCTACCGAGGCCAGGTCGGACGCCGTAAGGAAGTCGGTGCAAGGCTTGCCCGAAGCAAGCATCTTGGTAAGCGTGTCACGGGCGATGTTTGCCGTAATTTTGCCTCCGTCCAGCAGTTTTATAAGCTCTGCAAGCATCTCGGGGGTAATCGGAAGGGCAAACTTCTCCTTTTCTTCTTCGGTGGCGAAGTTGCGGAATATGTGGGTAACTATAAGGTTGCAGGCATTTTTGGGTGAGGCGCCCGCGGCTACGGCCTTTTCAAAATAATCGGCTATGTTTTTGTATTTTATAATCAAAGCCGACTCTGTCGCGGGAAGCCCGAGTTCGGTGGTATAGCGCGCCTGCTTCTGCCGGGGCAGTTCGGGCAGCCCTGCTTTAATCCTTTCTATTATTTCCTCGCTCACCTCTATCTGCGGCAGGTCGGGGTCGCGGAAGTAGCGGTAATCCTGCGCGTCCTCTTTGCCGCGCATACTTTCGGTAGTGCCGCTCACCTCGTCAAACCTGCGGGTTTCCTGCTCGACTGCCTGCCCGCTCTCCACCAAATCTACCTGTCGCGCGAATTCGTAAGCCAGCGCCTTTTCGATAAAGGAAAGCGAGTTCATATTCTTTATCTCGCAGCGGGTGCCGAAGGTTGTCTGCCCCACGGGGCGTATGGATATATTAACATCGCAGCGCATCGAGCCTTCCTGCATCTTGCAGTCCGAAACGCCTATGTGGCGGAGGATAAGCTGAAGCTTTTCTAGGTATTCCCTTGCTTCGTCTATGCTGCGGATATCGGGCTTTGTGACTATCTCTATGAGAGGCACTCCGCCCCTGTTATAATCTACATAAGTGTAACCGCCCTCATGCACAAGCTTTCCGGCGTCCTCTTCCATATGGATGCGCAGAATGCCTATGCGCCTGCCGCTGTCAAGCTCTATATAGCCCTCTTTGCAGATGGGCTCGTCAAACTGCGAAATCTGGTACGCCTTGGGCAGGTCGGGATATACATAATTTTTGCGATCCATGTGGGTGGAGCGGCTTATCTCGCAATTCGTGGCAAGCCCCGCCTTAATGGCGTACTCCAGTACCTTTTTGTTGAGGATAGGCAGCGTCCCCGGCTCGCCCGTGCATACGGGGCAGCAATGGGTGTTTGGCTCGCCGCCGAAGTCGGTGGGGCAGGAGCAGAATATCTTGGACTTGGTCGAAAGCTCCACATGGGTTTCAAGTCCGACAACCATTTCGTACTTCATAGCCTTACCCCCATTTCGAGAGGAGTAACCCCCGAAAGCCCGCTTTGCTCGAAGCTATGGGCAAGCCCCAGGATTTTGCCCTCCTCAAACTTGTTTCCGATAAGCTGCATGCCTATGGGCAGGCCCTTGCTGTCCTTGCCGCATGGCAGGCTGACGGCGGGCAGGCCCGCAATATTCGCGGGCACCGTAAAGATGTCGGCAAGATAGGTTTCGATGGGGTTGTCCGAGGCGTAGTCAAGCGGGAAAGCCGTCCTCGTCGCGACGGGCGAAATTATGGCGTCGCACTTTGCGAATATCTCGCCGAAGGAAGCGATTATGCGGTTTCTCAGAATCTGCGCTTTCTTGTAATACGCGTCAAAGTATCCCGAACTAAGCACATAGGTACCCAAAAGTATCCTTTTCTGTACTTCCTTGCCGAAGCCCTCGCTTCTCGTCGTAACAATCATATCGTCTATATCGGTGTAGCGCGAGGCGCGGTACCCAAGCCTTATGCCGTCGTAGCGCCCCAGGTTGGAGCTTGCCTCGGCGCAGGCAAGAATGTAATACACGGGCACCACATACTTGATGAGGGGCATATCGACCTCGACTATCTCGGCGCCTTCGCTTTCGTAAAACTTAACCGCCTTAAACACGGCTTCCTTTATCTCGGCGTTAAGATCCTCATAGAAGCTTTTAACTATGCCTATGCGCTTTCCTTTTACCGAAGCGGCGGCAAGGCTGCTAGCTATCGGCTCGGCGGGCGCGTTTTTCGCCGAGGTATGGTCTTTTTCGTCGTGCCCTTTAATGGCGTCAAACACGATGGCGGCGTCTTCTACCGAAGAAGCTATGGGCCCGATTTGGTCCAGGCTCGAGGCGTATGCCAGAAGCCCGTAGCGGGAAACGGCGCCGTAAGTCGGCTTAAGCCCGACAACGCCGCAGAAGGCTGCGGGCTGGCGTATAGAGCCGCCCGTATCCGAGCCTATGGAGTAAACGGCGGTATTCGACGCGACCGAAGCCGCCGAGCCGCCCGAGCTTCCGCCCGAAACATAGTTTTTATTGTAGGGATTGTAAGTGGGGCCGTAGCAGGAGGTTTCGCAGGTCGAGCCCATGGCAAAATCATCCATATTGGCTTTACCTAAAAGCACCGCCCCGCCCTTAGAAAGCTTTTCCCACACAAAAGAATTGTATGTCGGCCTGTACCCCGATAAAATCTTAGAGCAGCAGGTAGTCTCGACATCCTTTACCGTCATATTATCTTTAAGGCTCATCGGAATGCCCGCGAGAGGCCCGAGGTCATCGCCCCTCTTGAAAGCCTCGTCGGCTTCCATGGCAAGATTAAGCGCCATATCTTCGGTAACTTTAGCGTAAGCGTGCACCGATGGCTCTACCGCCTTTATTGCCTCAAGGTATTTCTTTGTAAGCTCGAGGCTTGTTATTTCGCCGCGGCGGAGCATCCCGCCGATTGTCTTAATCCTACTTGCCATCGGCTTTCCTCCTCTTTACGGGGAAGAAGCCCTTGTCGCCGCCGCCCACATTCTGAAGTATAACTTCCTGCGGGAAGCACTCCTTAACCTCGTCGTCGCGAAGCTCTTCCATGCGCACTGTCGTGCCGCCTTTGTACACCTCGCCCTCGGCGATAGCCGAGTTGATTTTGGCGGCAAAGTCGACAATCTCGGCCATATCCTTTGTAAGGCTCTCGAGGTCTTTATCCTCTACCTTAAGTTTGGCGAGCTTGGCAAGCCAAAGCACTTCCTGTTTGGTAATCATAATTTGTCACCTTTAGCGTATCTTGATGTGAACCTCGCGCAGTTGCTGCTCGGTAACCTCCGACGGCGCGCCCATAAGGAGGTCCTGGGCGTTCTTGTTCATCGGGAAGGCTATTACCTCGCGTATGTTCTGCTCGCGGGTGAGAAGCATAAGAATACGGTCTACGCCGGGCGCCATGCCCGCGTGAGGCGGCGCGCCGTATTTGAAAGCGTTATATAGCGAGGGGAATTTGGTCTTTAAGGTATCCTCGTCGTAGCCGGCTATCTCGAAGGCCTTTACCATCGTGGCAACCTCGTGGTTTCTCACGGCTCCGCTCGAAAGCTCGACGCCGTTGCAAACTATGTCGTATTGGTAGGCAAGAATCTCCGAGGGGTCTTTGGTCGTAAGCGCCTCGTAGCCGCCCTGGGGCATCGAGAAGGGGTTATGCGTAAACGCCCACTTGCCCGTTTCCTCGTCTATGCCGTACATGGGGAAGTCGGTTATAAAGCAGAAGCGGAAGGCGTTTTCCTCTATTAGCCCCAGCTTTTCGCCAAGCCTTTGCCTTATCTGCCCGGCGTAGGAGTTGGCCTTGTCCTCGGTGTCCGCGATAAAGAACAGCAGGTCGCCGACATTAAGCCCGGCAAGGCTTGCCAGCTCTTTTTTAAGCTCGGCGGGTATAAACTTGTCGATGGGGCCCTTGTAGCTTCCGTCCTCCTGAACGGTAATGTATCCAAGGCCTTGCATCCCTATCTCTATGGCGAAAGCCAGCATCTGCTCGTGGAAGCTCTTTGTGCAGGAAGCGCCGCCGGGCACCCTTATGCCGCGCACCGTCTTGTTTTTGAAGGGCGCGAAAGAGCACTTGTTGAAGAAGTCGGACAAGTCGATAATGTAAAGGGGGTTTCTGAGGTCGGGCTTATCCGAACCGTAGCGCAGCATGGCTTCTTTGTATGTTATGCGGGGGAAGGGAGCCGGTGTAACCTCAGCCCCTCCGCCGAACCTTTCAAATATCGTATAAAGCACCCTTTCGGCAACCGCAAAGACATCCTCTTGAGTGGCGAAGGACATCTCAAAGTCCAGCTGATAAAACTCGCCGGGCGAACGGTCGGCTCTCGCGTCTTCGTCGCGGAAGCAGGGGGCAATCTGGAAGTAGCGGTCGAAGCCCGACACCATCAGGAGCTGCTTGAAAATCTGCGGGGCCTGGGGCAGGGCGTAGAACTTGCCCTTATGCTTGCGGCTGGGTACAAGGTAGTCCCTCGCGCCCTCGGGAGAGGAAGCCGTAAGGATGGGCGTGGTAATCTCGACAAAGCCTTCCGCCCTCATAAGGTCGCGCATGGCGGCGACAACCTGCGAGCGGAGAAGTATTTTATTATGCACGGCGGGATTGCGAAGGTCAAGGTATCTGTATTTAAGCCGAAGCTCCTCTTTAACCTCGGTAGAGGTGGGAACCTCGAAGGGCAGGGGCTCAAGAATATCGCCCAATATATTTACCTCGCTCGCCACCAGCTCGACGGTGCCCGTCGCGATTTTTGGGTTTACGGTATCGGGGTCGCGAAGCCTGAGCGTACCCTCGACGGATATGCACTGCTCGCGGCTAAGCTTATCCACGGTTTCGGGGTTATGGATAACAATCTGCACAACCCCGTAGTGGTCGCGCAGGTCTATGAAGGATACGCCGCCGTGGTCGCGGATGTTTTCCACCCAGCCCGCGAGGCGGAGTTTGCTGTCCAGAAGTGAGTCGTTGATTTCGCCGATGTTGTGAGTGCGGTAAATGTTCTGAGTTTTCATAAAAATATCCTTTTTTGCTTGCGAATATGCCTTTTTGTCCGATGCTAAAAATTAACAGTTGTACTAAATATTAACATATTAAAGGCTTTTCAGTCAACAAAATAGCCTCCGAAATAAAGGCGATGCCCTCAATCGGGCGCAAAATGCCGAATTTATGCTATACTTATGTAAGCGGGCAAAGCGGTATCGCCGCCCGCCCAAACTACCTGCGCGAAAAGAGGGAAATTTATGAAAGTAGTCATCGCTCCCGACAGTTTCAAAGGCACGCTTACGGCGGCGGAGGTCGCCTCGCTAATCGCCAAAGCTCTTAAGGAAAACTACCCCGAAACAGAAACCGACGAAGCCCCCGTCGCCGACGGCGGAGAGGGCACTTTAGACTGTATTTACAAGGCAATCGGCGGGCAGCTGATTTCCAAAAGGGTGCGCGGCCCGTACCAAAAGAAGGTGACGGCCCGCCTTCTCATAACCCCCGGCGGCAGCGCCGTTGTCGAGCTGGCCGAGGCGGCAGGCCTGGCAATCGTAAAGGACAACAAAAACCCCATGCTCACCACCACCTACGGCGTGGGCGAGCTGATAAAAGAAGCCCTCGACAGGGGCGCGGGGGAAGTCATCCTTGCCCTCGGCGGAAGCTCGACCAACGACGGCGGCATAGGTATGGCGGTCGCCTTGGGGCTTAAAGCCTACGATAAAGACGGCAACGAGTTTCTCCCGACGGGAGGCACGCTTTCGGAAATATGGCGGCTCGATTTCCGCGGTTTGGATACCCGAATATCAAAAACAAGATTTCTTGCCCTCTGCGATGTCACAACCGGACTTTGCGGCAAAGAGGGCGCGGCATACATATTCGCCCCGCAAAAGGGCGCCACGGCCGAGATGCTTCCGCTTCTCGACAAAGGGCTTTTTGACCTCAACAAACGCATAGAGGAAGCCACGGGCAAAAGCTATCTTGAACTTGAAGGCGGGGGCGCCGCGGGCGGCGCGGGAGCGGGAGCTGCGGCGTTCTTATCCGCCAAAATGGTAAGGGGCATCGAAACAATTCTCGACCTCATAAACTTCGACGCCCGCATAAAAGACGCCGATTATGTAATCACGGGAGAGGGCAGGGCGGATAACCAAAGCTTTATGGGCAAGGTGCTAAGCGGCGTAGCGAACAGGGTATCCGAAACCAACGCTAAACTTATACTTCTTGTGGGCTCCTGCGTTGCCGACGAAGAAACGCTTAAGCGCTACGGCGTAACTGCCGTTTACCAAACGGGAACCAAAGGCAACACCCTATCCGAGATAAAGAAAAAGGCCCCTGCAGACCTCTACTTCGCCGCCAAAAAGATAGTTCTTTAGCGGTATTATTCTTTAGAAGGGTAAACAAAAGGATCGTCCGCCTCGTTTTTTGCGAAGCGGTTGCCGACAATTGCGTAAATTATGTTTACAAACACGCATACGCCGGCCGAAACTCCCGTGCCAACATAAAGCCCGACGGGCTCTATCTTATAGAACAAATACAATAAAACAAACACTTCAAAAACCATCTGGCAGAGAACAAACGCCCTCAGCCTGAAGATGGTTTTTTTATCCCAGATTATCTCTGTCGCCTGCATAAATGCTGTATCAGATTTTTCGAGGTCTTCGGGGTTGACAAGCTCCCAGAACCTTCTTCTCACAAGGTAATTTCCCACAAGCCTTATTAGTATGCAAAGGGGGATGCCCCAGGTAGCCGCGGTCAGGGCAAGCGCGGGCAGCCCTACCTCGTCGGGCAGGTCGGGAAGCCTCAGCAGCACAAAAAACGCGAGGATAAGCACGGATACAAAGATCCACAGCACCATAAAGGTTATGGACGCCTTATCGCCTTTTGAGCCCGCCATCCTGAACTCTTCGTACTGCGGAAGGATAATATTAAACTTTTTTATAACCTTTTTGAAATTCACGGGAGGGTTGGTCAGAAGGTATTTAATCCTTCTGTAGCGGAATATCTCGTTTATTATAAGCGGCGACCACGCGGCGGCCAGATACCCTATTGCGATGGACGAAACGGCAAAGTACATTTTAAGGGCTTCTCTCGGCAGCGAGCTGTCCCACTTAAAAATAACAAAATAGGCAAAGACCTCGAGCCCCGCGAAAACGGCGTACGAAAGGAAAAGAATTATTAAGCTTTTTGCCAGCGGAAAGACTGTGATGTATTCCGCCAGAATCGTTTTAAGCTTCTTCATTTATTCGATTATATACCATGCGCGCAAGGCAGTCAATCCGGCCTTCCCCAAAAAAATCTTGCCCAAAACAAAAAAGCATAAAAATCCGCGCAAATTTGATATAATAAGCCTATGAAACCAAACTAACGGGGGCGTTATGGCGCAGGTAAAACTCACAAGGAAGCAAAACCTAATACAAACGCTTAAGTTTGTGCTGTTTTCGGCGTCGGCGGGGATAATCCAGACGGTAACCTTCACGCTGATGAACGAGCTCGGCGACTTGCCGTACTGGCCGTCTTACCTTACGGCGCTTGTCTTGTCGGTGCTGTGGAATTTCACTCTAAACCGCAGGTTCACCTTCAAATCGGCAAAGAATGTGCCCATAGCCATGCTTATGGTCGCGGGCTACTATGCCGTGTTCACCCCGGCGTCAACCCTTTGGGGGCAGGCGCTCACCGACATCGGCTGGAACGAGTACCTCGTCCTCTTCTTCACAATGCTTATAAACCTCACCACCGAATACCTGTTCACGAGGTTCGTGGTGTACAGAAACTCAATAAACACAAACGCCTACGCCCGCAAGGAGAAAGAAATGAAAGCACTCGAACGCTACTTTTTCAGCAAAGCCGGATACATCACCAAAGACCTTAACAGAGAGAAGTTTTTAGACAGCCTCACCCCCTACGCCAAGCCGGGCGGCATAGTGTTCGCGGGCGACAGCATAACCGAAGGCTTCGCCGTCGGCGAATACTTCGCGGGCTATCCCGTTTATAACAGGGGCATAGGCGGCGACACCTCGGCGGAGCTTCTCGCCAGGACAAAGGCCCACATCAACGCCCTTTCGCCCTCAAAGGTATTCATACTGATAGGCACAAACGACCTCGCTCACGGCTTCCCCGTCGCCGAAATCGCCCAAAACATTCAAAAAATCGTCACCACGATAAAAGAGGACGCTCCGGGGGCAAAAATCCACATCATCTCGGTGCTTCCCGTAAGCAACAAGATAATACTGAAGCGCAATCCCAAAATACTTGCCCTAAACGAGCTTCTGAAAGGTATACCCGATGTAAAATACATCGATGTAAACCCCGAATTCGCGGGCGCTAACGGCGACCTCAAGCCCCAATACACCTACGACGGGCTGCACCTTACACAGCAGGGCTACGCCCGCTTCCGCGAGCTCCTTATGCCCTATATCGAGGAATAATAGTTCAGCTGATTCCTCGCGTTCTCGCGGAAATAACGGCACTCCTCCGAATACCCGTACTTGTTACGGAAATAATTAATATAATAATCGCCGACTCTTACCTTTCTTCCCGCCTCGCCTTTAAGGATTACTTTAACCGTATCCAAAAGGATGGCGATATCCAGCCTTAACGAACACTTTTCTGTATAATAGACATCGAAATAGCTTCTTTCGGATACCGAAAGGTAGCCGTTTCCGCTTGTCTGCGCCAGCCCCGTAAGCCCGGGGCGGACGCTGAATTTCCTGTACTCCCACGGCTCGTAAACGCCGATATACGCGGGCAGCAGGGGGCGTGGGCCCACGAAACTCATATCCCCCTTTAGCACATTAAACAACTGCGGCAGCTCATCCAGCTTGTAACGCCTGAGGAACCCCCCGAAGCGGGTTACATTGTCGTTATCTTCTTCGATAACCGCCCGCTCGACCGAAAAGCGCACATTAATCGATTTCATCGTGCGGAATTTATAAACATAAAAAAACTTTCCCCGATACCCCACCCGAAGCTGGCGGAAGATGACATTCCCCTTCCCGTCCGAGGCAACCAGTGCCGCGGCAAAGAAAAATACGGGCAATAGAAGGATAATCGCCATAAGGGCGGCAATCCTGTCAAACCAATACTTAAAGATAGGATATCTTCTTCTCATCCTTCCCCGCGCCTTTAGTATGCGGCACGGGCGGGGCTTTAATTATCGGCGCAAATCACAAAGCGCGGTTAAACTACCCGAAGAACGGCAAAATTCCGTCTTGCCAAACGGGCAAGCCTGTTATACAATTTTTAATATGAAAAAGCGCCTTAAAATAATGATCGCTGCAATTTTATGCTTTATGTGCGCCTTCGGCGCCGCGGGATGCAACAATAATGAAGAACCCGCGATTCCCGACCCGCCCCTTTATTTCAACGAAAACGGCGAGTTCGTCATCGTCCAGTTCGCCGACTTCCACGAATGGGCGGGCAAAGAAGGCTACAAAAGCAGAGACGACATGCTATACACCCTTTCTCCCCTTATCGAAGCATATATAAGGGATGTCCTGGACGCGAT
Source organism: Christensenella sp. UBA3944 (assembly GCA_002385605.1). Lineage (GTDB taxonomy): Bacteria > Bacillota > Clostridia > Christensenellales > DTU072 > Firm-09. The sequence continues at coordinate 6,990 of DGDU01000020.1, read as the reverse complement.
AAAGCCCGATTTCGTCGTGCTTACGGGGGACAACATCTTTAACCTTAGCTTTCTCGACAGGGTGCACAAGGTAAGCGCCCATACTATGACCCTGATTGCCGACATTTTCGAGGAAAAGCAGGTCTATTGGAGCTACACCTTCGGCAACCACGACACCGAGGGCGGCACAACCAAAGAGGACTACCTCAAAGCCACAAGCACATACAAATACTGCCTGGCGGGGCTGGAGGACGGCGAATACTACAAAGCCTTATCCTACGAGGCGGACGAAACCGACTACCGCGCGGGCAACTTCTCCATACCCGTATACGGTAAGGACAAAAAATCCTATGCCTATAACATTTTTATACTCGACAGCGGCTCGTACACCTATGTGCCGCCGTCATATTTACCTTACAGATACATTCTGGACGAGCAGGTCGACTGGTACGCCGCGCAAGCCCTGGCCCTCAAAGAAGCAAACGGCGGAGCCGTTGTCCCTTCGGTAATGTTCACTCATATACCCTTATTCGAACATGAGGAAGCCTACGGGCAGGGCGGCCCCTCGATAGGTCGTTGGGTGGGCATAAGCCCCTCAACCACCCGCTCAAAGATAGTACAAAGGGCTTTGGAAATAGGGGATATGAAAGCAATCTTTGTGGGGCACAACCACTATAACTCTTTCACGGGCTTTTATGCGCAAGGGGATAAAAAGATAATGATGGGCATAACCCCCCAGGCATCCTGCGAAGGTTACGAGGATACCGAAGAAACTATGTACTGCCGCGTAATCACCCTGAAAGATAACGGCAGCCTCACCACTTACATCCACACCAACGACATCAGCCCCTCTAACCCCAACGGCATTTTCAGAAACGAAACCCTAAGCTGCCCGGCTTAGGGCCGCTCGCTTCGTTCGCGCAGGGGGGCTCGCCTTCGGCTCGCCCGTACCAAGCGCCTTGCCTTCGGCTCGGCAACAAACGGATTAGGATTATATAAAAAGAGCTGTCCTTTGCGGGACAGCTCTTTGCCTTTACAAAATCGCTACCGATTAATCAAAGAAAGCGTAGTATATCGCCTGTATTGCCTTTTCGTAATCCTTTTCCTCTACGCCGATTATGATGTTCATTTCGCTGGAGCCCTGGTCTATCATGCGCACATTGACGCCGGACTCAAAAAGGGCCGTAAATATCTTGGCGGCGGTACCTATTTGGTTTGCCATACCGTGGCCGACAACGGCTATAAGGGCGAGGTTATGCAAAACCTCTATGCTGTCGGGGTTTACCTTGCCCTTGATGTCATCCAGAACGGCCTGCTCGATGCCGTTAAGCACCTTGTCGGCGATAACGATGCTCATCGTGTCTATGCCTGTGGGCATATGCTCGAAGGAGATGCCGTACCTCTCGAGTACCGAAAGGACCTTTCTGCCAAATCCCAACTCGGTGTTCATCATGGCCTTTTTGAGGGATATGGTGGTGTTCCCTTTCCTTCCCGCGATACCCGTCACGATGGAGGCGCGGGGGCAGCCCGAGGTGTCGGGCAGAATGAGGGTGCCGGGGTTTTCGGGTTCGAAGGTGTTGCGGATATTAATCGGTATGCCGCTTCCTTTAAGCGGGAATATGCTTTCGGGGTGCAGGACGCCGGCGCCCATATAAGAAAGCTCTCTTAATTCTTCGTAGGACAAAACGGACATCTGCCTGGGGTTTTTGACGACGGTGGGGTCGGTTACCATAAAGCCGTTTACATCCGTCCAGTTCTCGTAAATCTCGGCGTCGACGCCCCTCGCGATAATGGCGCCCGTGACATCCGAACCGCCTCTCGAGAATGTTTTTATGGATTTGTCGGGCATACGGCCGTAGAAGCCGGGTATAACCACGCCGCCCTCGATATCCTTGAGGGCCTTAACGAGGTCGTTTGTCGTTTCGGCGTCGAAGGTGCCGTCAAACTTAAACTTTATTATCTCGGCGGCGTCAACGAACTTAAACCCCAGCTTTTCGGCAAGGATTATCGCCGAGAGGTACTCGCCCCTCGAAGCGGCATAATCGGCGGTTTGGGCATTGTTGATGCCTTCCTCTATTTCGTCTATATAGCTGTCGATGTCGGTTTCCAAACCGAGGTCGCGGGCAAGGGTTACAAACCTGTCCCTTATTTCCTCTATGGATGCTCCCGCGACGCCGTAGCGCTCCTTCTCCGCCGCGGCGGCGTAAAGGAGGTCGGTCACTTTGGTATCGCCCTTGAACCTTTTACCGGGCGCCGATACCACGACATACTTTCTTTCGGGGTCGCTTTTTATAATGCTTTCTACCTGCCTGATCGACTCGGGGGTCGCCATCGATGTGCCGCCAAACTTGCAAACCTTCATATCTTTCTCCGATTTATTAGATTTTTATTTATAAAACTATCTTTTTTCCTTCCAGGTAATAACGCTTGTCCTTCGCCTCGCCTATCGAAAAGGCCTTTTTGGGAAGGTTTCCGATATTCACGACGAAATTAAACAGCCCTTCGGCGGGGAAGACGGGCATCAGAAGCCCCACTCCTCCGCGCGCGACGACTACTTCTGCGAGATTGTCGTCGTTATGTACATATTCGACCTTTGCGGGCGGGTTGGCAACAATGTATTCCTCTACAAACTCCTGAACCTCGCTTATGGTAGCGGCGGCGTCCTCGGGAGCGTCTATGTACCTTAAGCCGTCTTTTGTAAGGATACCGAGGCATCCGCTTCCCTTAAGCCTCCCGGAAAGCGCCGAAATAAAAGCCTCCTCGTCGGTTTTGAATATGTACCTGTGTATGGGGTGTATCTCCATACCCTCGTCGTAGATGTTAACAAGCTCGGCAAGCATATACCTGGCGGGATGGTTTTCGCGCTCCTCTGGGGTTAGCGTCTGCTTTATGTTATCCCACCATATCTTTGCCGCCGCCACCGAGTGGTTTCCGTCGCCCACGGCAAACAGTATGCCGGCGTCGCAGCCGTACCTTGCCTCCTGCCTTCCGGGGTCAAGCAGCGCCTCCAGCCTCTCCAGCACTTCCTGCCCGTCGCTAACGGCGTAGCCCTTTATCCTGCCTCCTCCCATATTGAGGTCGAAGTCATACAGCTTGGGGTATAAATCCTTGTTGGCGTAAAGCTCCTCGATGATCTCTCTTTTCTCGTCGTCCGCGAGCAATATCGCGTGCGGGAACTCCAGCTTTGCCTTCCTTCTTATATCCACCCTGACGGGCAATCTGGCCATTATGGTATCCTCGGTAGCCCTGATCGGGGTCCTTATTCTCTCCCAATCGTAAGCCTCGAGGTCAAACGACAGCATAAGCCCCACGCGTTTTTTGCCGCCCGAAACCTCTCTCTCGACAAGTATAAGCCCTTCGTAAGGGTAGAACAAACCCTGCTCCAGATACCCGTCCATTTCGTTAAGCACGGCGTCAATTTTAGCGTCCATATTGCCGTTTAAGTAAATTTCGGGGATTACAGTTTTTAAGGTGCTGGGGCTGTCGCCGACATAGCCGTAAAGCTCCTGCCAATAGGCGGGCTCGGCGCAAAACTGATCGCAAGCTACCGTCGCCCATTTGGACATATCTACATCTTTGTTCGGCAGCAGGATTTGGGGGATTTTGAGGATCTTTGTCATTAGTCGGTCCGTTATTAGATTATATGGTAATCCTAAATAGCTCTGTGTTTGGTCACCTGGGAAATACGCAAGGTTTTATGCAGGATATCCCTCAGCCTGTCGGGCGTGACATAGCGGTGCAGCGCCCCGCGCTGAGCGACCGAAATAATGCCCGTTTCTTCGCTTATTATTATGGTAAGCATATCGCTTTCCTCGGTAATCCCTATGCCCGCCCTGTGCCTTGTGCCCAGCGCCTTCGACACCGAATGCGTCTCCGAAAGGGGCAAAAAGCACCCCGCGGCAAGTATGCGGTTGCCTTTAATTATAACCGCCCCGTCGTGTATGGGGGCTTTGGTGTTAAATATGCTCTCAAGTATGGGCGAGCTCACAAGGGCGCCGATGCTTACGCCCGTTTCCAGAATATGTTTGGGCACTGCCGTGGGGGCGATAACTATAAGCGCGCCCGTCCTCGCTTTGGACATCGTCTGGCAGGCTTTTATAATCTCGTCCACCGAGAATCTCAAATCGTCGTCGCTCAAGTCCTCGGCCTGGCCTCCCCGCTCGTGCCCTTTTGCGAGATCGAAAAACATAACCTTGAAGTCGGATTGGTACACCACGACAATCGAAACGACCATAAAAACGGCGAGAAGCAGGGCCATATCCCTTGCCAAAGGAAGCCCAAACATTACATCAAGCACATCAACGGTTACAAATACCAGAAAGATGGCGGAAAACAGAAGGAGCATGCGTATCTTTCTTTTGCGTATAAAAAACGCGCATATCAAGGCCCATACGACAACCGCCGCGGCTATATCGATAATATTCTTTTGCGAAAAAGTAAATTCCGATAACATTTGCCACCTTCTGCTTTACTAATTATATACAAAACTATCCGATATAGCAACGATTTTACCCAAACAGCCAAACGGCGCCTGCTTTTTTTCCCGAAAACATTCGCCCGGTTATTCACATAAATTCTGTAACACTTTGCAACAGAATTTCGAGGCGCTAAGAATCTGTGCCTTTTTGGCAACAAAAGGAAACCCTAAACCCCGGTTTTGAAACACAAATCGGCAAACGGAAAGCAATTCGGGCACAAAAAATGTGGACAACCCGCCCAAATGTGGATAACTCGCGCCGCAAATGTGGATAACCCGGCGATTTCGCGAATAAGGCAGATTGTGTTGCATAAATCCCGTAATATTTATATAATTGAAAAACCGGGGGAAAATACGAGCGTTTCAGCCTAATTCATCACGGAGTTGCAATGAAGATATTTTTGATTGTTTTATTCTCGCTGTTGGGTGCCCTTATCGCCTTTATGCTCATCAGAGCCCTTTTGGCAAAGCCCGAAGCCGGGCAAAAGAAAGAAGATTACACGCTAAGAAAAATAGATACCGATAGGGTAGCCGCAAACCTCGCGGGCGCCGTGCGCATCCCCACGGTAACGATGAAGTCCAACGATATGGACGGCAGCGTGTTCTACGAATACCAGAGCTACATCGAAAAAACCTACCCGCTCGTTTTTTCCCGCGCCCAAAAGACTCTCATAAACAAATACGCCGCGGTATATTTCATCGAGGGCACCGACCCCTCTCTACTTCCCGCCGGCATACTTGCGCATCAGGATGTCGTCCCCGCCGACGAGGATGGCTGGGAAGTCCCCGCCTTCAGCGGCGAGATAAAGGACGGCTATGTCTACGGCAGGGGCAGCCAGGATATGAAGTCCCAGATGATAGTGGCGCTCGAAGCCCTCGAAACCCTTCTTTCCGAAGGGCATTCGCCCAAAAGAAGCATATACTTCTGCTTCGGGCACGACGAGGAGCTCAGGGGCACCGAAGGCGCGGCAAGGATAGCCGCCTACCTTAAGGAAAAGGGGGTCAGGTTCGAATATGTCCTCGACGAGGGCGGAGCCGTGCTGGACGGAAAGATTTTAGGAATAAACAACAAGATAGCCCTAATCGGCACATGCGAGAAGGGCTACGCAGACATAAAGCTCGAGGCCGAAAAACCGGGCGGGCACGCCTCCACCCCCACGAGAAGGACATCGGTTGGCATACTTTCCGAAGCCATCTACCGCATCGAGAACGCCCCGAGAAAGACTATCTGGACGCTTCCCGTAAAGCAGATGATAAAGACCCTCGCCCCGCACATGTCCTTTGCCTATAAGTTTTTGTTTGTAAACATGGACATACTATCGCCGTTCCTCAAATGGGTTCTGGGCATAGCCAGCCCCTTCACCAACGGCATAGTGCGCACGACGATGGCGGCGACGCAGGCAAAAGGCGCGCACACCCCCAACACGCTGCCCACCAAGGCTTACGCCAACATCAACTGCCGCCTTAACACGGGCGAAACAGCCGAAGAGATAAGGGACTACATCCAAAGGATAGTGGGCAAGAGGGTAAAGGCAACCTTAGAGCCGGGCTACCACGACCCCACGCCCGTCTCCGACATCGACAACGATGCGTACAGAGCCCTCTCGCGCTCGATAAGCGAGGTTTTCGGCGGCTACATCGTCGCGCCCTATCCTTTTATAGCGGCAAGCGACGCCAAATACTATTACGATCTCACAAACAGGGTGTACAGGTTCACCCCCTTCGAGAAGACGGAAGAGGACGCCAACCGCATCCACGCCGCCAACGAAAGGCAGAGCATAGCAAGCCTCGGGCAGGGCGTACAGTTCTTTATCCGCCTTTACGAAAACACTTGTTTGTGATATCAAAACACGCTTGTGCCCCCTCAAAAATCCGCCCACTACATATAGTGGTCGGATTTTTTTGATGATTTTTTTAATGCGACAAAATTCGACCTTATTGCGCATTTTGTTTATAGATGTTATAATATCGAGGGAATATCTTGCGGAGGCTTTTTTCGGCTCAATGATTCACGACGAAACCACCAACAACAAGCTGCTTATTCTTTTTGTATTGGACAAACTGGAGATGGCGGTCAGCGAGGAAATTCTCTTGCAGATTTGCTCGATGGATAACGACTGGATCCCCTATCTTTTCTGCAAGCAGCTTATACACGAACTGCTTCGCAGCGGCTTCATAACCAGGGTAGGCAACAACAATAACCCCATGATAGCGCTCACCACAGACGGGCGCACCTGCCTTGCCCACTTTTACAACGACATAGCCCTTTCGATTCAGGAAGAGGTTGCCGAATATGTCCGCAGCCACCGCCTCGACTACCGCAAAAAGCAGGAGTTCATCGCCGACTACTACCGCAACGGCGACAGCACCTTTACGGTTTCGCTCAAAATCCTTCAGGTTTCCCAGCCCCTTCTGGACATCAAGATGGTAGTCCCCACCCGCTCGGTCGCCGCATCCATCTACAACAGCTGGAACGAAAAAGCCCCCGAAGTGTACAGGGCCCTGCACGATATACTTGTAGAAGACTAAAAATA
>DGDU01000048.1:1359-16402 GCA_002385605.1 Christensenella sp. UBA3944 | reverse complement strand
GACTCCAACAAAAACCTTTTTGATATTTACGGGCGGTATGTAGGTACCGTCAGAAGAGGCGCAACCATTAACCTGGGCATAGCGCTTGTTATTGTTGTTTTGCTTGTGGCGCTTCTCGGCTGCTCGCTTTATTACAGCGGCTACATTATGCAGCGCCTCGGGCTAAGCGTTTATAATCCCCAATATCCCTCAATCGTCCTCGCCGAAAACGGGCAAAGCTGGGATCAGCTGGATCGCCTGGATATATTCGGCGGAGGCGCCGACGGCAGAAACGATAACGCCTTTGTAAAAAGGGCTATTATTCCCGGCACGGTCGGCGAGTATAACTTTGTCATTAAAAACGACAGCGACAAATCTATTAAATATAATGTAACTTTTACCGACGAAAACGAGTACCGTATACCCATGAGGTACAGGCTGCAAAGCAATAACGCCTATATCGTTGGCGGCAAAGATAACTGGGTTACGGTAAACGAGCTTATGGCACAGGATCTTACATTGCTTCCGGGCTCCTCCAACCTCTTTACCTTAGAGTGGAAGTGGGCGGCCGATGTCGACGACGCTGCCGATACGGCGGCAGGTACCAGCGGTATGACTTATGTGCTTAATATCAGCCTGAGCGCTACCTTAAATTTTTAAGCATAAGGCTATAAGGCCGCAAAAATGACGCGTTCCCCTAAAAAAGCAATAAGAATTATCCTTAAAGCAGCCAATATCGTTTTGGTTGTTTTTTTATGCGTAATTTTGTTTTTCAGCTTATATACAGCTATCGCAAGGTTGGCTTTCAAGAAGGATATGCCTAAGGTTTTGGGTTTTTCGGCGGCGATAGTCGTTACCCCCAGCATGAGCGGCACCATAGAAGTTAACGATATGGTGATAATACAAGAAAAAGACGCCTACTCCGAAGGCGATATCATAACTTACGAGAAGGGCGGCAAATACATAACCCACAGGATAGTGGGGGCCGAAGGCGATTTGTTTGTCACAAAGGGCGACAACAATGACTCTCCCGACAGGCCTGCTGTCGACAAGTCGCAGATTGTGGGCAAAGTGGTATTTGTTATCCCCAAAATAGGCAAGGCGATAGAGTTTTTCCGCACCCCGATAGGGATTGTCACTTTAATAGCGATAGGTGTAATATTGTTTTATCTTCCATTATTGATTAATAAGGTTACCACTAGAAAGAAAGTAAAGCGATAATTTTTAGCGGGGGATTATTTACCAATATTTTGTCGTAAATTGTCAAAAAACGGTTTACAAAACTCTTTTCCGATGTTATACTTCTAGACAGAAATCTTTAATTTGGTACAGAGATGCCAACAAGGTTTACTGAATAACTATGAGTACTGTTATTATAACCCTGTTGCTGTCTAAGTACGGGGTTTTTTTATGGTGAACGGTAATCTTAAGACCATCCTGATGACCGAGGACGATATAAATCGCGCCCTTATTAGGATTTCCCATCAGATTATAGAAAAGAATCGCGGCACCGACAACCTTTGCCTCGTCGGCATTAAGACCCGCGGTGTGCCTCTCGCCAAAAGAATAGCCAAACATATCAAGTTTATTGAAAATGTCGAAGTACCGGTAGGGGCCCTTGATATTACCCTGTATCGGGACGACCTTTCGCGCATCAGCTACGACCCCGTGGTAAACTCTTCAAATGTTCCTTTTTCGGTGAACGACAAGAATGTCGTCCTTGTGGACGATGTTATTTTTACCGCGCGTACGGCGCGCGCGGCAATAGACGCCCTGATAAGCCTCGGGCGCCCCGCAAGAATTTATCTTGCCGTCCTTATAGACAGAGGGCACGCCGAATTTCCAATAAAGCCCAATTTCGTGGGCAAAAACATTCCGACCTCCTATAACGAAATAGTGTCGGTGCGACTTTCCGAAACCGACGGGGACAACTTTGTTGCCCTGTTGTCTAAACTCTAAACTAATTTAAGGAGAAAGGTATGGCAAAACAAAATGTGTTCACTAAAGAAAATGTAGCCGCTTGGTTCAAAAAAGAATTCAGCAACGACCGCCAGACCGCTTATCTGCCCGACGAAAGGCCCCCGCTGTGGAAGTTATTCCTCTACGCGATCCAGCAGATAATCGTTATGTTCCCGGCGACCGTGCTCGTGGCTCTTATTACCGGCTTCCAGGTATCGACCACGATATTCGCCAGCGGCCTTGCAACCGTGTGCTTTACGCTTATCACGGGCAAAAAGATACCCATGTACTATGGCTCCAGCTTTGCTTATCTTACCGCTGTCGCCAGCCTTATGACGGTTGACGCCATAAGGGATCAGCTAAGCCCCGCCGCGCTCGCGCAGCTTGACCTGTGGCTTGCCAAACAATCCCCCGTGCTACCCGGCGAAGCGATTTCTTACGCCCAGTTCGGTATCGTAATGTCGGGCCTTGTCTCGATCGCCGCAGGCCTTATCGTTAAGTTCAGCGGTATGAAAGTAATCGAAAAGATACTGCCCCCCACAATAACCGGCTCCATTGCAATGGTTATCGGCCTTACGCTCGCGGGCACCGCTCTTTCGGACGCCGCTCCCTCGGACAACGCTATCGCTGCCGGCACCGACTGGGCAATCTGGGTTGTATCTCTCGTCACCCTTCTTTCGACAGTTCTGTTCTCCCGCTACCTCAAGGGTATATGGAAACAGTTGCCCCTTCTGCTGGGCGCCGCTCTCGGCTGCGTTGTCGCCGGTATAATCTACGGCGCGGGTGGCGAAGCCTACAATCTCTTCCGCAGCATCCCCAAGGAACTTATACTCTCCGCTTCTCCCGCTCACACTGCAAACGGCATACTTGCCGTACCTGCCTTCACCTTCCCCAAAGCCTCGGTTGCCGCGGTTACCGCCATCATGCCCATAGCGATTGCCACCATACCCGAGTCTACCGCTCACATGTACCAGCTTGACATCTATGTAAACGATGTTGCCAACTACAAGGGCAAGAAGATGGGCTACAAGCTTATAGATAAGCTCTGGCTCAACCTCGTAGGCGACGGTATCGGCGACATGATTTCGGGCGTTATAGGCGGCCCCGCCGGCACCAACTACGGCGAAAACATCAGCACAATGGCTATCACCAAGGTGTTCTCCAGCGCGGTTCTTCTCGCGGCCGGTATCATTGCGATGGTGATATCCTTCTTCACGCCTCTCATCCAGGCCATATACGGCATTCCTCTGGCGGTAATAGGGGGTCTTGAGGTCTATCTGTTCGGCGCGATCGCCGCTCAAGGTATCGCTATAATGATAGACAAGCAAGTCGATATGTTCAGCGCAAAGAATATAGCCGTTATCGCTTCCATAATGGTTATAGGCATAGGCGGACAGTATGCCTTCGATGGAAACATACCTTTCTTTGGTATAGACATCCCCTGCATAGCCGGCGCAGCGGTGTTCGGAATCCTTCTGAATTTCGTGCTTTCGATTGGCGACAAGGGCAAGAAAAAGGAAAAGAAAGAGGTTGCGCAAGAAGCCGCGGCCGAAGCCAAAGAATAAGCCTTAATTAATAACTTAATTAATAAGTATGATAAGGCCGTGCCAAAACAGGCGCGGCTTTTTCATATAATAAATTTCGGGTTTTTACGAAATTGCCTAATATTGACAATTAACCTTTTTTGTTATATATTAAATGCATAAATAATTATTTAATATTAGCGGAGATTTATATGAAAGGATACGCCAACAGATTCGCAAAAATCGATCTCACCACCCAAACTATAGAAGACTACCCCGTAAGCGACGAATACAGGAAACTATATTTGGGCGGTAAGATACTAGCGGCCCGTATTGTGTACGACATCCTTAAGGAAAAGACGGACGCATATTCGCCCGACAACCCCATCGTTATCACAACATCGCCGCTTAATATGAGCAACGCCCCCAGCACTTCGCGGTTCAATGTGTCTACAATCTCTCCGCTCACCAACCTTTTGACCTCCAGTAACTGTGGCGGCAACTTCGGGCTTAAGCTCAAGCAGGCGGGCTTCGACGGGCTAATCATAGTGGGTAAGGCCGAAAAACCCACCTACATAAAGGTTAAGGATGGCAATATAGAGCTTCTGGACGCCACCCCGTTCTGGGGTATGCTCACGGGAGAGGCGCAGGAAAAGATGGGCGCCAAGACCGAAGGCAAATTTGTTATCGGCCCAGCGGGCGAAAACCTCGTGCGCTACGCAGGCGTTGTCAGCCAGGAGCGCATAGCGGGCAGAAACGGCGTGGGGGCCGTATTCGGAAGCAAACTCCTTAAGGGCATCGTTGCCGGCGGATCTTTTAAGCCCGAAATTGCCGAGCCCGAAAAGCTTAAAGAATTAATAAAAAAATGGGCAAAACACCTTACCGAGCACCCGCTCACGGGCAAACAGCTGCCTAACTACGGCACGGCGGGGCTTATTACCCCCATGAATTTCAAAAACCTTCTCGCCACCCGCAACTATAAGGACGGCAGATACGAGGATTTCGAGAAAATCAGCGGCGAAACATTAAGGGAAAAGTACCTTGTAAAAAATAAAGGCTGTATTACCTGCCCCATCCAATGCGGAAGGGTTGTTAAAGTCGAAGGCAAAGAGGTTAAAGGCCCCGAGGTCGAAACTGTAACCCTTCTCGGAAGCAACCTTTTGAACAGCGATATGCAAAAGATACTCGACGCCAACTACTACTGCGACGAGTACGGTATGGACACGATATCTTTCGGCAGCGCCATAGGCTTTGCCATGGAGCTTAACGAAAAAGGAATGTGGGATTGCGGGCTTAACTTCGGCGATCCCGACATGGACCTTGTAGGTATTGCTAAAGCCGTCGCCTACCGTGAGGGCATAGGCAACGAGCTTGCCGACGGCACCCGCAAGATGAGCGAGAAGTTCGGCGGCAAAGAGTTCGCCATAAATGTAAAAGGTCTTGAACTCGCGGCCTACGAGCCGAGAGCGGCGCAAGGCATGGGCTTAGGGTACGCCACGGCAAACCGCGGCGGCTGCCACCTTAATGGCGGCTACCTTGTGGTTATGGAGGGCTTGGGGCTTAATGTAAGCGGTATGACGACCAAAGGCAAGGCTGCCTTCGGCATTTTCTTCCAGGACCTTATGGAAGCCATCTCCGCGGGCGGTTCCTGCCTGTTTACAAGCTATGCCGTATTGCCGGGCTACGCCATTTCGCACCAAAACAGCAAACTCCTAAGGGCGATATTCAAGCTAATACCGTACTTCGGCGGGGCTGTGGGGCTTGCCCATAAATTCCTGGGTATACTTGCATTCAATCTACCGTCGATGGTTCCTTATCCCGTCGCCATCAATTATGTAACGGGCATGAAGCTCACTCTTGGCGAATACCTGAGGATAGGCGAGAGGGGCTACAATCTCGAGAGGCTTGTGAACATCAGGCAGGGCCTTACATCCGACGACGACACTCTGCCCAAGCGCCTCCTCGAAGAGCCTCAGATAAGCAACAAATCGGTCGTGCGCCTAGACAAAATGAAAAATAGCTATTACAAAATCAGGGGCTGGAAGGACGGCGTGCCCACAGAGAGAGTAAGGAGAAAACTAAAGATATGATTACGGTTAGCTTGTACGGTTTATACAGATTGAAGGCTACGGACGCCAAATACGAGTTCGAGGGCGCCAAAGATGTTAAACACTTGCTGACAATGGTAGAACAGGCTTCGGGCATACCTTATAAAGAGCTCAAACAGGCAGTCATATTCGTAAACGGCAGCCCCATAGACCAGCTTGATATGTTCTCCACCAAGCTGCACGGCGGCGAGGTCATTTCGATTGTTTCTCCCGCAAGCGGAGGTTAATATGTTAATAGATGCCTTATCGATAAACACCTGTATTTTAAGCCCCGAAGCGATAGAGGAACTTAATAAAATAAGAATCCTGGTCGTGGGAGTTGGGGGCCTCGGCGGCTTTGTGGCGCAGGGGCTTGTACGGCTGGGCGCGCAGAACATTACGGTTATAGACGGCGATGTGTTCAGCGATACCAACCTTAATAGGCAGTTTTTCTGCAACAGCGAAACGATGGGCAGGCAAAAGGCCGTCGTCGCCGTAGAGGAAATGTTAAAGGTTTACCCGCAGGGCAATTATAAAGCCATAACCGAATTTATTACCGATAAAAACGCCGCCCTTATAATGAAGGATTACGACATCGTATTCGATTGCGGCGACAACATTAAGCTAAAGCTTCTCCTTGAGGATTTCTGCATAAAGCTTGGCATACCCCTTATCCATGCCGGCGTTAACGCCAATTACGGGCAGCTTGCCATAATAGAAAACAAAAAAATCCTCCCCTCGCTGTATAGAAGGGAAGCCAAAAACCGCAACGCCGTAATTCTCCCGCAGGTTACCTCGGGCCTGCAGCTAAACCTCTTTGTCCAGTATCTGCACAAAAAGCACAAAAAGAACAAGCTGTACCTTATAGACCTCGACGCCATGCAGATTTCGGACATAAATTATTAAGTTATCAAAAACCGCTAATAAAAAACAATAAGGGCGCAAAAATAATATTCAAGCGCTTGATTCTCAAAGGCCGTTATTGTATAATTTATTAGCGAAAAGACGCGGAAGTAGTTCAACGGTAGAGCACCGGCTTCCCAAGCCGGGTGTTGCGGGTTCGAATCCCGTTTTCCGCTCCAATATCACAAGGCAGGCACTCTCAGGTGCCTGTTTTTCTTTATGATACGCCTCACATATATGCTTTCATTCTTGCCGAATTTAGGATATAATTTGTTTGTAGCAGATAATTCGGCCAAAAGGAAAAACAATGTATACACTTACACTAAAAAAAGGCGAAGAAAAGCGAATACTTGCGGGGCATCCGTGGGTTTACGCCAACGAAATCCAAAAGATAGAAGGGCACGGCGAGCAGGGTAGTATCGCAAGGGTTCAGGCGCATGACGGGCGCCTGGTAGGGTACGGATACATTAACCATCAATCCAAGATAATTGTCCGCTTGTTAACCCGTGACGAAACGCCCATCGATAAAAACTTCTTTTTTAACCGCATCAAAAAGGCGAATGATTATCGGTTAAGCCTGGGCTACGGAGATAATTACAGGGTGGTTTTCGGCGAATCCGACCTTCTTCCCGGCTTAATTGTCGATAAGTACGCCGATTATCTGTCCGTTCAATTCTTATCCCTCGGCATGGAAGTAAGAAAAGCCATGATTACCGAAATACTTGTTGAGCTTTTTAACCCTAAAGGCATTTACGAGAGAAGCGATGTGCCTGTTAGAAGCAAAGAGGGGCTTAAGGAAGTTAAAGGCGCGCTGTACGGCGAGGTGCCCGAGGAGGTAATTATAGAAGAAAACGGCATAAAGCTTGAGGTAGACATAATTAATGGGCAAAAGACGGGTTATTTTTTAGACCAAAAAGAAAACCGCGACAACCTTAAGCACTATGCAAAGGGCAAAACCGTTTTGGATTGTTTTTGCAATGCAGGCGGATTTTCGCTTTGCGCCGCAAAATACGGCGCTGCCGAAGTAACCGCGGTGGATGTCAGCGAGGAAGCGATAGCGTCCGTCAAAAAGAATGCCGTACTTAACGGATTTACAAACATCAAAGCCATACAGGCAGATGTTTTCGAGGAGCTTCGCAAATATAAAAAAGAAGGCAAAAAGTTTGATGTTATCATTCTCGACCCGCCCGCATTCACAAAATCCAAAGACACGGTAAAAGCGGGCTACCACGGCTACAGAGATATAAATATGCTGGCGCTAAAGCAACTAAACAAGGGCGGTTATCTTATAACCTGCAGCTGCTCGCAGCACCTCACAATCAATTTGTTTCTGGATATGCTTAAAGAAAGCGTAGCCGCCACGGGCGTAAACGCCCGCCTTGTCGAACTAAGGACGCAAGGCAAAGACCACGCCACCCTGATCGGCACAGACGAGGCGCTGTACCTCAAAGTCGCCGTCTTACACATAATTTAATCTCAAAGTGGCTAAATATAAGGAAGTACGACAGGGCAAAAAAGGACGGGCGCTTCCTGGAAGCTTTCGAGGCTCTCAAATCCAAAACCGTAGACGGACAAATAATCGTCGAGCGGGTTGTCCCCAAACTCGCAAGCCTTACCTTCTGCGCCAAAGGTAAGCCGAGCGCCTTAGCGACAAAGCGGTACAACGAAATATTGGTAAACCTCGCTAAATAACGAAGACAAAGCTGCTTTAGGGCAGTTTTTTTGTTAATTAGACGAAAATTGTCGCCATTGATATTCAATTTGTTTTGTGATACAATGAAACAAACAAAAGAGGTGGTGAGAAATATGAAAAGAATAATAAAACGAATAACCAAAATAGTTATAATTGTGGTTTTAGCTATAGTTTTGGTTGCCGCCCTTGGCTTGGGATATTTTACGATAGTAGAATACAATCCCAAAGATATAGAGCCGCTGACTATCAATAATAATGCCGAAACCAAGGTCGAATTGGATACGGACATAGCGGTATTGACTTTTAATATCGGATACGCAGGGCTGGGTAAAGACGAGGACTTCGTTCTGGACGGCGGAAAAAAGAGCCGCCCCGACAGCAAGGATGTCGTCGAGCGCTACCTCGCTGGAATAAAAACCGTATTAACCTCGCTTCCGACAGACATAATAATGCTTCAGGAAGTCGATTTGGATTCGAGAAGAAGCTATAATATAAACGAAGCCAAAGAGATAGAAGAAGCCTTGGGTAACGCTTACAGTTCGACTTTTGCCTATAACTATAACGCCAGATTCGTACCCTTCCCCGTTTCTTTCAAAAACTACCTTGGCAAGGTCGAAAGCGGCATCTTCACTTTAACTAAATATCATGTAAAGAGCAGCCACCGCCATCAATTCCCGGGCGCTTTCGCCTGGCCGGTCAGAACGGTTAACCTGAAGCGCGCCATGATGGTAAATGTTCTGCCCATCAATAACAGCGACAAAGAGCTGGTTGTCGTCAACCTGCATATGTCGGCATACGACGGAGACGGGTCGCTGCGCGCCCAGGAAATGAAGATGCTAAAGGACTTCTTAAACGAGCAATCGGCAAAAGGCAATTATGTAATAGTAGGCGGCGACTTCAACCAGACCTTCCCCGAGGCAAAGGGCATCTACCCCGCAAAACCGGGTTATTATGTAGCCTATCCCATAGAGGATGATTTCCTGCCCGGCGGATACACCTTCGCGATAGACACCGAAAAACCTTCCTGCCGCCTGCTAAACGAGCCCTACGATAAAAACAGCCCCAACACGCAGTATTACATCATAGACGGCTTTATCGTTTCAAACAACATAAAGATTAATAATGTCGATACGATAGACCTCGATTTCAAATACAGCGACCATAACCCAGTTTCCATGTCGATTAAATTGCTCTCATAGAAAATCAGCATAACAGATAATAGCCAATAAAAAAGCTGCCGTCAGGCAGCTTTTGTTTTTATTCCCATTCGATTGTCGCTGGGGGCTTCGAGGTGATGTCGTAAACGATGCGGTTTATCGAGCGGACCTCATTTACTATGCGGTTGGAAACGCGCTCGAGAACGGGGTAGGGGATGCGCGCCCAGTCGGCGGTCATGGCGTCTATGCTGGTTACCGCGCGAAGGGCAAGGGTGTAATCGTAGGTGCGCATATCTCCCATAACGCCCACGCTGCGCATATCGGTAAGCACGGCAAAGTATTGCCAGATTTCCTCGTCCAGATGGTTGGCGGCTATTTCCTCGCGGAATATGGCGTCGGCTTCCCTCAGGATATCCAGCTTTTCTTTGGTGACATCGCCTATTATCCTTATGCCCAAACCGGGGCCGGGGAAGGGTTGGCGCATAACAATTTCTTTGGAGAGCCCAAGCTCGAAGCCCACCCTGCGTACCTCGTCCTTGAAGAGATCGCGAAGGGGTTCGATTATCTCGTCGAAGTCTATAACGCTGGGCAGCCCGCCAACATTGTGGTGGGATTTAATAACGGCGGAATCGCCGAAGCCGCTTTCTATAACATCGGGATAGATTGTGCCCTGCACAAGGAAGTTAACCTTGCCGATTTTGCGCCCTTCCTCCTCGAATACTCTGATGAACTCCTCGCCGATTATCTTGCGCTTTGTCTCGGGATCGGTAACGCCCTTCAGGCGGCTCAAAAATCTCTCCTCGGCGTCTATCTTGATAAGGTTCATGCCCAGCCCGTCACGGAAAACCCTTACAACCTGGTCGGCCTCGTTTTTGCGCATAAGCCCGTGGTCCACAAGCATGCAGGTAAGCTGCTTGCCGACCGCTTTATAAACAAGGGTAGCCGCGACCGCGCTGTCTACGCCGCCGCTCATTGCGCAAAGCACCTTTTTGTCGCCTACCTTGGCGCGTATTTGTTCGACCATGCTGTTAACAAAGTTGGCGGGTGTCCAGTCGCCCTTGGCTTCGCAGACATTAAAGAGGAAGTTTTTAAGTATATCCAAACCGTTGGCAGTGTGAACGACCTCGGGGTGGAACTGCACGCCGTAAATCTTCTTGTCGGCGTTGGCAAATGCCGCGCAGGGGCAGGTTTTTGTGGAAGCTATAACTTTATAGCCCGCGGGAACTTCCGCCACATAGTCTGTGTGCGACATCCAGCATACATTATCCGAGGGGATATTCTCGAAAAGAGGGGAGGGCGAATAGGTGATGCTTTGCTTGCCGTATTCGCGGGCGGAGGCGGTTTGAACCTTGCCGCCGGCGAGGTGGGCTATAAGCTGCGCTCCGTAGCAAATACCCAGGATTGGTATCCCCAATTCAAGTATCTGGGAGCTGACAGCCAAAGAATTGGCCTCAAATACGCTGTTGGGGCCGCCCGTAAATATAATACCGACGGGGGCTGTTTCCTTAATCTTTTCGATGGGGGTGGAGTATGGCCAAAGCTCGCTGTACACGCCTAAGTCCCTTATGCGCCTGACAATAAGCTGGTTATATTGCCCGCCAAAATCCAATACGATAACAGTTTGTTGATTCATATATTTCACCTTTTGATAATAGGGTTTAGCCTTTGCTTGTATAGTTGGGGGCTTCTTTTGTTATGGTGATGTCGTGGGGGTGCGACTCGATGAGGGATGCGTTGGTAATCTTGATGAATTCCGCCTTGGTGCGAAGTTCCTCTATCGTCTTCATGCCGCAGTAGCCCATACCCGAGCGAATGCCGCCCACAAGCTGGAACACCACTTCGGAGAGGGCGCCCCTGTAAGGCACACGGCCTTCGACGCCTTCGGGGACGAGCTTTTTGCTGTCTTCCTGGAAGTATCTGTCCTTGCTGCCGGCTTCCATCGCCGAAAGGCTGCCCATGCCTCGATAAACCTTAAAGCTTCTGCCCTGATAAATTTCAAGCGCGCCGGGGGATTCCATTGTCCCCGCGAACAGCGAGCCTATCATTATAGCGCTCGCGCCCGCCGCGATACCTTTTACGATGTCGCCGCTGAACTTGATGCCGCCGTCGCCAATAACTCTCTTGCCCAGCTTGTCGGCTTCCTCGGCGCAGTCGGCGATAGCCGTAACCTGAGGCACGCCTACGCCAGAGATAACACGGGTCGTGCAGATAGAGCCCGGGCCTATACCTACTTTTACGACATCGGCGCCCGCTTCGATAAGGGCTCTTGTCGCTTTGGCGGTTGCCACATTGCCCGCGATAATGGGAAGGCCGGGGAATTTAGCGCGTATCTTCTTTACGCAATCTATAACGCCTCTGTTGTGCCCGTGGGCGGTGTCGATAGAAATTATATCTACCTTGGCGTCTACCAGAGCCTGAACCCTGTCGAGGGCGTTTGCGCCCACGCCGACGGCGGCGCCCACGAGGAGCCTGCCGTTTTTGTCTTTTGCCGAGTTGGGGTACTGGATTGCCTTTTCGATATCTTTTATTGTAATGAGGCCTTTGAGATTGCCTTCTTCGTCAACTAAGGGGAGTTTTTCGATGCGATGTTTGCCTAAAATTTTCTGGGCTTCGGAGAGGGTTGTGCCTACG
This sequence comes from Christensenella sp. UBA3944, assembly GCA_002385605.1. Lineage (GTDB taxonomy): Bacteria > Bacillota > Clostridia > Christensenellales > DTU072 > Firm-09. The sequence continues at coordinate 4,470 of DGDU01000048.1, read as the reverse complement.
GGCGCGGTAACGAGGTTTTCTTTTGTCATTATGTTGCCTATGGGCTGGTCGAAGTTGGTTTCAAAACGCAGGTCGCGGTTTGTGATTATGCCCACAAGCTTTGTGCCTACGGTAATCGGCACGCCGCTTATCTTGTACTTTTTCATAAGTTCCAGCGCGTCGTTTACCGAATGTTCGGGAGAGAGATAGAAGGGGTCGGTTATTACGCCGTGCTCGCTTCTTTTTACCTTGTCTACCTGTATGGCCTGTTCCTCGATGGTGAGGTTTTTATGTATTATTCCTATGCCGCCTTCGCGAGCCATCGCTATCGCAAGCTGGCATTCGGTGACGGTGTCCATCGCTGCCGAAACAAGCGGTATGTTCAGCTTAATGGTGTCGGTCAGTTTTGTGGACAAATCGACATCTTTTGGCAGAACCTCCGAATACTGGGGCACGAGTAGTACATCGTCAAATGTTAAACCTTCTTTGGAAAACCTCGCCATAATCTCCCTCATAAAAAATAAAATTAATTTAATTACCTAATTATAGTTTATTAAGGCACGCCCTGTCAAACGATACGCCTACTTACCCCAAAAAATGTAAATCGGGCGGGCGCCCAAAATTCGGTGTTGCCTAAGCAGGAAAAATTTGCTACAATATCAAATAATTAAAATATTATTAAAAGGCGGATGGCAAAATGGAGAATAGGATAAAGGAAGTTTTATCGAAGCTTACATTGGAAGAGAAAGCGGCGCTTTGCTCGGGCGTCAGTTCGTGGGAAACGACGCCGATAGACAGGGTAGGCATACCCTCGGTTTTTGTCGCCGACGGCCCGCACGGCGTACGCAAAGAGCAGATCAGGGCTTCTCTTGGCAATGTCTTTCAGAAGAGCGTTCCTTCAACCTGCTTCCCTCCAGCGGTTACTCTTGCGGCTACCTGGGACCGCGACCTTGTATACAATGTGGGCAAGGCGATAGGTGAAGAGTGCCTCGACCAGGAAGTGCAAACCATATTGGGCCCCGGCATTAACATAAAGCGCAACCCAATGTGCGGGCGCAATTTCGAATACTTCAGCGAAGACCCCTGCCTCACGGGCGAGCTTGCCGCCTCATACATAAACGGCGTGCAGTCTACGGGAGTCGGCACATCGCTAAAGCATTACGCCGCAAACTCTCAGGAGTACCGCAGAATGACCAGCGACAGCCAGGTGGACGAAAGGGCGCTAAGGGAAATATACCTTGCCGCTTTCGAAACGGCGGTTAAGAAGGCCCAGCCCGCCACCATAATGGCAAGCTACAACCTCATTAACGGCGAATACGCCTGCGAAAACAAAAAGCTTCTCTGGGATATCCTTCGCGAAGAGTGGGGCTTCAAAGGTATAGTCATATCCGACTGGGGCGCCGTCAACGACAGGGTAAAAGGCATAGCCGCGGGGCTAAACATCGAAATGCCCTCGTCAAACGGCATAAGGGACGCCGAGATAGTAAGCGCCGTGCAGTCGGGAAGGCTCTCCGAAGAGAGGCTGGACGAAGTTCTCGCCGGCACCCTCGAATACATTTTCAAATATGCCAAAGTCAAAGAGGATAACAAAGGGTATAAAGCCGATTACGAAGCGCACCACGAGCTTGCCCGCAAGGCGGCTGCAAGCGGCGCGGTGCTTCTCAAAAACAAGGGCGGCATACTGCCCGTAAAGAGCGGCAAATCTGTTGCCGTTGTGGGCGAGCTTGCAAAGCACCTAAGGTATCAGGGCAGCGGCAGCAGCCGCATTAACCCCCGCAAGATTGTGAGCTTCACGCAATGCCTAGACAACGAGGGCATAGCCTACGAATACGCCGCGGGCTATTCCATCAAAAATGACAAAATAATAGACGATTATATAGCCGAAGCCTGCGAGGCGGCAAAAGGCAAGGATTATGTCCTTGCGTTTATCGGGCTCACCGACCCCTACGAGTCCGAGTCCTTCGACCGCGAGCACATCAACCTTCCCCCCGCCCACAACGCATTAATAGAAGAACTGTCCAAGCACAACGAAAATGTCATCGTGGTTATTTCGGCGGGCTCTCCGGTAACGATGCCGTGGCTGGACAAGGTTAAAGCGGTTATTAATGTCTATCTCGGCGGACAGGCCGGCGGCGAGGCGGCGTACGATGTGCTTTGGGGCAATGTTAACCCCTCGGGCAAGCTTCCCGAAACATACCCGTTAAGCATAAACGATGTGCTAAGTACACTCTATTTCGGCAACATCGACCCCGAGTACAGAGAAAGCATTTATGTGGGTTACCGCTACTTCGACACAGCCAGAAAGCCTGTGCTGTTCCCATTCGGTTACGGTTTGTCTTATACGACATTCAAGCTTAGCGACATTCGCGTGTCGCAGGAAAAATTTGGCGCCGAAGACACTCTTAAAGTCACCGTAAAAGTCACCAATACGGGCAAAGCAGCGGGAGCCGAGGTCGTGCAGCTATATGTAAGCGAAGAAAACCCCGTTATATTCGTGCCCGAGAAGCAGCTCCGCAACTTCCAAAAGGTATATCTCGAGGCGGGCGAATCCAAAGACGCCGAACTCGAGCTTTCTTACAGGGACTTTGCCTTCTACAATGTCGAGGCAAAGGACTGGACTGCCGCGCCGGGCAAATTCGAGCTTCTTGTAGGCACATCGTCCAGGGATATAAAGCTTCGCAAGACTGTGGAGCTTGTAGGCGAGCCTCTTGCCAAGGTTCCCGACTACAAAGCTGCCGCCCCCGCGTACTACGATATCGCCGCCGCGGCCGAAATCCCCGTTGCGCAGTTTGAGGCATTGCTCGGGCGCCCCGTAAACGAGCCCAAAGACTTCAAAAACTCGGATATCGGGTTCAACACGGCGGTAGGGGACTTCGAGGGCAGGCTGTTCAGGGTTATTTTCCGCTCGGTAGTCAAAAAGTTCAGCACGGCCGTGCTTTCCAAAGACGCCACCGATACCGACAGAAAGATGGTTCGCCTGGGCGCGATGGACCTGCCCGTCCGCAATATGTACGCAATGAGCGCGGGCGCTTTGTCTTACGAAGCCGTTCTCGGGCTTATGGATATGCTAAACGGGCACTTCTTCAGAGGGCTTGTGCAGCTTATTAAAGGCATGAAGAATAAAGCCCCCCT
>DGDU01000048.1:0-1148 GCA_002385605.1 Christensenella sp. UBA3944 | reverse complement strand
TCTTAAAGCCGAAAAATATCTTAAAGACTAGCTTATATACTTACGATGACCGAAATTATACTTGCCACCAACAACGCGAACAAGGCAAGAGAAATTAAAGCCATATTGGGCGGGAGGTTTGAGATAAAAACTCTCGCCCAAGCCGGCATTGAAATCGATGTGGAGGAAACGGGAACAACCTTCGCCGAAAACGCGTATATAAAAGCGTACGAAGTCGCAAAGCTTACGGGAAAGCCCGCTCTTTCGGACGACAGCGGGCTAGAGGTAGAGGCTCTCGGCGGCGCGCCGGGTATATATTCTGCCCGCTACGCAGGCAAAGAGCAAAACGACAAGGCGAACATCAAAAAACTTCTATCGGTAATGGAAGGCGAACAAAACCGCAAGGCAAGGTTTGTGTCTTCGGTTTGCCTCTGCTACCCCGACGGCTCTTTCGTTTCGGCAGAGGGCGAGGTAAAGGGCGAAATTTTGTTAGAGGAGAGAGGGACAAACGGGTTCGGCTACGATCCCGTGTTTTTCTGCTACGAGCTTGGCAAGAGTTTGGGCGAGGCCGAAAGCGCCGAGAAAAACCTTGTCAGCCACCGCAAACGCGCCCTCGAAAACCTCGCTGCAAAGCTCGGGGTTTGAATTTTCGGGGCTTTGCATTCTCCTTGATTCGGCGGCAAAAATCCGAGAATAATTAATAAGGAAACTCCGCCCGATTCGTCAAAAAAAATTGGCCGAAGTTGGGTTAAACATTTGACAAAGCGTATAATATTGATTATACTAGTCTAGCGTTTGCAGGGCAGCACGCGGGTGTAATTCAATGGTAGAATACCAGCCTTCCAAGCTGGCCGCGTGGGTTCGATTCCCATCACCCGCTCCACACGAGTCTGTAGCTCAGCTGGATAGAGCAACGGCCTTCTAAGCCGTAGGTCGCGGGTTCGAATCCCTCCAGGCTCGCCAAACCGAAATAATGCACCTTACAACATATATATTTATAAGCAATGATGGTGGGTATAGCTCAGTTGGTTAGAGCGCCAGGTTGTGGCCCTGGAGGCCGTGGGTTCGAATCCCACTACTCACCCCAGTAAAAAAAGCGCTGTTGCTTTGGGGTGTCGCCAAGCCGTAAGGCATGGGACTTTGACTCCCACATTCCTAGGTTCAAATCC
>DGDU01000030.1 GCA_002385605.1 Christensenella sp. UBA3944 | reverse complement strand
TAAGAGACAGCTTCTATACCGTTAACGAAACCAAAGAGGACACATATCAGCGCGTGCTCAACATAACGGGCGGGCGGCTTGCCGACCATACCATACTTCACGCCAAGTCGGGGGTAAGCCCCAACTTCCTGTATACGCTGTGCGCGAGGGGCGGCGACTGCACGATAGTAAGTTTTTCGCCCATCCTCCCGAGGCTGGAAACGGATATAGGCATTATCTCCCAAAAACAGCTTACCGTAAGGGGCGTTTCCTGCGGGCTGGACGAGATAAACTCGGCGGTCAACATGATTGCCCAGAAATATCTCAAGTTCGCGCAATTTATAGACAAGAGGGCAACCCTCGAGGAAGCCCCCGAGGTTTTCGCCGAAATGAGCGACGATCCCCTGATATATGTCTGCCCCATAATAAAAGTATTGTGATTTTGTTAAACAGCCCGAAAAACTAATGTTAAACAGTTGACAATCGGGATATAAATATATACAATAATTAGGCATTTGAATAACCGAGCGAGGTATACAAAATGAAAGAGAAAATCCATCCCCAATACAAAATAGTTGATGTAGTATGCGCGTGCGGCGCCAAGTTCCGCTCGGGAACCACCAAAAAGGTCGATGTTCTTAAGGTAGACATTTGCAACCAATGTCATCCTTTTTATACCGGTAAACAGAAAATCGTAGATACGGGTGGCCGTGTAGACAAGTTCCGCAAACGCTATGGAATGAACTAAAATTGACCCAAAAATCCAAGTGCAGAGCGCGAACTTAACAGGGAAGGCTCTGCACTTTTTTTAATATCTCGGGAGAAAGGTTTTGGCAAAAAAGTTTTGCAGCAACATAGGCGGCCAGGCTGTCCTCGAAGGCGTGATGATGCGCGGCAAAAGCGTTATGGCAACCGCCGTAAGGGACGCAAAGGGCGAAATACAGGTGGAAAGCGTACGCTATACGCCTTATAAAGAGCGGTCGGCGTGGTATCGTGTCCCGATTATAAGAGGGATACTCGCTTTTGCCGTAAGCCTTGTTACCGGAATGAAAACATTGCTGAGAGCTTCCGAAGTTTACGGAGATCTGGCCGACGAGCAGCCCTCAAAGTTCGAGAAGTGGCTGGCAAAAACACTCAAAGTGGATATTATGTCCGTCGTTTCGGCGGTAGGCGTGCTGCTCGGTGTCGGGCTTGCCTTGTTCCTTTTCGTGTTTGTCCCCAATACCGTTGCCGAGCTTATCTTCACAAAGGCTGTCAAGCTGGACCAGGCCTCGGTAGGGTATATAGCCGCCCGCGCCGCCGTGTCGGGTGCGTTGAGGATACTTATTTTTGTGGCTTACATCGGGCTTACTTCGCTTCTTAAGGATATAAAGAGGCTTTACCGCTACCACGGTGCCGAGCACAAAGTGGTAAGCTGCTACGAGCACAACCTTCCTTTGAATGTAGAGAACGCCCGCAAAATGACTACCATACACGACAGGTGCGGCACAACCCTTGTCTTTGTGGTTATGGTTGTGGCTATAATCTTTTTCGCCGTTGTCGAGATACTTCTGGCGGCGGGAAACATAACTTCCTTCGGCGTCCGTTTGGCGATAAGGATTTTGGGCATACCCCTTGTGGCGGGGTTAAGCTACGAGATCCAGCAGCTTCTTGCCAGGTACGATAACCGGGTTGTGAAGGCGCTTAAAGCCCCCGGGCTGCTGCTCCAGAAGATAACGACCGCCGAGCCCGACGACAGTATGATAGAGGTTGCCCTTACCGCCTTTACGACGGTAATCGATATGGAAAAGGATAAATCCATACCCGAAAGCCGCTTCGTAACCGCCGTAACCCTAGAAAAGTGCGAGGCCGAGATTAAAGAAATTCTCGGCAAAGACGCCTCCCGAACCGAAATAGAGCTTATCCTGATGGCGGCTTGCGGCGCAAAAACAAAGAGCGCCCTTTATGAAAAAAAGCGCCTCTCCAGCGAGGATTTGCTTAAGGCAAAAGAATACGCCAAAAAGAGAGCGCAGGGTATGCCCCTCCAATACGCCATAGGTTTTGCCTGCTTTTACGGCTACGACTTCAAAACCGACGGTAGGGCGCTTATACCCCGCTTCGACACCGAGTTGATGGCCGAGCGCGTAATAAAGGAAGTCGGCGGCGACACCTCTAAGAGCGTTCTAGAGCTTTGCGCGGGAAGCGGAGCAGTCGCGATTGCAGTCCAAAAAGAAACGGGAGCGAAGGTTACAGCATCCGATATAAGCGATGAGGCTTTGTCGCTCGCTAAAGAAAACGCCGAAGCGTTGGGAGCGGCTGTAGAGTTTGTAAAGAGCGACCTGTTCGAAAATATAGAAGGCAAGTTTGACATAATAGCCGCCAACCCGCCTTATATCCCTTCGGCGGAGATAGAAAAACTGAGCCCCGAGGTAAAGGATTACGAACCCGGTCTTGCCTTGGACGGCGGAGAGGACGGGCTTAGCTTTTACAGGCGCATTGCGGCGGAATACAAAGCGTACCTCAAGGAGGACGGCGTGCTTATCCTCGAGGTGGGCGCGGGGCAGGCTAAAGATGTGGCAGCGCTTTTCGGCGGCGAAGCCGAAATAATTACGGATTACAATAACCCGCCCGTCGAGAGAGTGCTGGTAATAAGATAAAATATAAGAATAATAGAGGACGGTATGATTTTTAAGGAAAGGCTTGAAGCGATGGCTAAGCGATATGAGGAGCTGGGCGAAAAAATCGGGCTTCCCGAGGTTGTCGCCAAACAGGACGAATGGAGAAAGCTCACCAAGGAATACAGCTCGCTTCAGCCCATCGTAGACAAGTACGGCGAATACCTTAAAATTTCGGAAAATATGGCAGAGTGCAAGCGTATGATGTCGCTTCCCGACAAGGAGATGGCAGAGCTTGCCGAAGCCGAATACTATGAACTAAGGGACCGGCTGGACGCCGCCGAGGAAGAGCTTAAGATTATGCTTCTTCCCAAAGACCCGATGGACGACAAGAATGTTATCGTCGAGATAAGGCCGGGCGCGGGCGGCGAGGAATCGGCGCTGTTCGGTTACGAGCTTATGAAGATGTACAAGAGGTTTGCCGAACGCCTTCGCTGGAAGATAGAGGATATCGATATCAATATGACCGAGCTTGGCGGCATAAAGGAAGCCGTCTTTATGATTTCGGGGCAGGGCGCCTACAGCAAGATGAAATATGAGAGCGGCGTGCACAGGGTGCAGAGAGTGCCCGAAACCGAATCGCAGGGCAGGGTGCACACATCTACGGTTACCGTTGCCGTGCTTCCAGAAGCCGAGGATGTCGATGTCGAGATAAACGAAAAGGACCTGAAAATTGATACCTTCCGCTCCAGCGGTGCCGGCGGGCAGCATGTCAACAAGACCGAAAGCGCGGTAAGAATTACCCATATTCCTACGGGAACGGTGGTGGAGTGCCAGGACGAGCGCTCGCAGATAAAAAACCGCGAAAAGGCGCTTAGGGTACTCAAATCCCGCCTTTTGGATTACTATCAGAGCCAAAAGGATAAAGAGTACGCCGAGAACCGCCGCATGCAGATAGGCACGGGCGACCGCTCCGAACGCATAAGGACCTACAACTTCCCGCAAGGGCGCGTAACCGACCACCGCATAGGAATGACTATGTATAACATATCGGAGTTTATGGACGGCGACATATTCGAGATGGTTGAGGCCCTCGCTCTCGCCGACCAGAACGCAAAGCTGAAGCAGATAGAAGAAAAACAAAACTAAGCCCCCGGGCAAAGCCAATATAATAAAGAGGATAGCGACATGAAGGAAAAGATTTTTTTCAACGAGAATGTAAATTTATATGAAACACACAGCTATACGCCGAGCCTGCAGGATGTTGCCGAGCCCAAGCTGTACCGCGAGATGTTCGATTACGACAGCGTCCCGAGGATTTTATTCAACTTCCGCAATGTGCCCATGAGATGCCCCAAGGAGATATGGATAACCGATACCACCTTCCGTGACGGGCAGCAGTCGCAATCCCCCTTTAAGGTCGAGCACATTGTTAACCTCTTTAAGCTTATGTCCAGGCTGGGCGGCGAGAAGGGAATAATAAGGCAGAGCGAGTTTTTTATCTACAGCGAGAAAGACCGCGAAGCCGTAAGAAAGTGTCAGGAACTAGGGCTTAAATTCCCCGAAATCACCAGCTGGATAAGGGCAAACGACAACGACTTCAAGCTCGTAAAAGAAATGGGCCTTAAGGAAACGGGCATACTTGTAAGCTGCTCGGACTATCACATCTTCAAGAAGATGAATATGACGAGGCGCCAGGCCATGGACAAGTACCTCGTCATAGTAAAGAAGGCTTTGGACGCGGGTATCGTGCCGAGGTGCCATTTTGAGGATATCACCAGGGCGGACTACTACGGCTTTGTCGTGCCCTTCGCCGCGGCGTTAAAGGACCTAAGCGACGAGAGCGGCATGCCCATAAAGATTCGCTGCTGCGACACTTTGGGCTACGGCGTCAGCTTCCCCGGCACGGCGCTTCCCAGAAGCGTACAGGGCATAGTTTACGGGTTGCACCATTACGCAGACTTCCCCAGCGAATGGCTGGAATGGCACGGGCATAACGATTTCTACAAAGTGGTTACCAACGCCACAACCGCCTGGCTTTACGGCGCTTCGGCGGTTAACTGTTCGCTGCTCGGCATAGGCGAAAGGACGGGCAACTGCCCGCTGGAAGCGATGGCCATCGAATACTGCTCTTTGAAGGGCACGACGGACGGAATGGATTTAACGGCCATAACCGACATCGCCGAGTACTTCGAAAAGGAAATGGATTACATAATACCCCCGAGAACTCCGTTTGTGGGCAGGAACTTCAACACCACCCGAGCAGGCATACACGCCGACGGCATGCTTAAGGACCAGGAGATATACAATATATTTAATACCGAGAAAATCCTTAAGCGCCCGCCTCTCGTTGCCGTGGACAGCCACAGCGGCACCGCGGGCATAGCCTACTGGATAAACTCTTACTTCTCGCTTAAAGAGGACGAGAGGATAGACAAGAAAGACCCACTCGTGCTCGCCATAAAGGAGAAAATCGATGTGGAATACGAGTCCGGGCGCACCACTTCGATAGGCGACGAGGAGCTTCTCAACCTTATTCACGACATAGACTCCAAGCGCTTCAAAAAACTTATGCTCGGTATGGCAAAATAAGGTATTAACAGGCCGCACAACAGAAAATATTATAGTGTGGCTTAAGATTAAAAGCGGCCGCTTGCCGAGGTAAACCCGAATTTGACTCTTGAAATATTTATAATAAATGCTACAATGTAAATAACAACACTTCACAGAGAGGTTAAAATGATTAATATCATATACGGTGCCAAGGGTTCGGGTAAGACAAAGCAAATAATAGACATGGCCAACAACAGCATCACCCAACACCTTGGCGACATAGTGTTCATAGCGGATACCTCAAGGTATATTCATGACATTAAGTATCAAGTAAGGTTTACCAACACAAAAGAAAGCAACATAACAACCGAAGACGGCCTTGTCGGATTCATACAGGGCATGCTTGAAGCAAACTACGATATAAGATATATGTATATAGACGGCGCCGCCCGTATGGTGGGCAAGCCCATCGCCGAGCTGGAAAGCCTGTTCAAGAGGCTGGAAGCGATCTCCGCCAAAACCGAGGTAACCTTTACCCTTACGGTATCGGCGGTCTACGAAGAGCTTCCCGACTTCATAAAGAAATACTTACCTGCTAAGGAGTAATATCTGCCAAATGGACTTCATAAGCACGAGAGGAGAGGGCGCGGTTAGCGCCGCTTCCGCTATATGTATGGGAATGGCAAAGGACGGCGGGCTTTATGTACCGTCGTCGTTTCCTAAATTAGAGGCCTCCGACCTCGGAAGGCTTGCCGACATGGATTTTTACGAGAGGTCGGCTTACATACTGTCCATGTTTTTAACAGATTTCAGTTATGACGAGCTTAAGGATTACTGCGCCAAGGCTTACATTAAGTTCGACGGCGAGCCCGCGCCCGTAATCCAGGTGGACGACACCACCTTTATGCTCGAGCTTTGGCACGGGCCGACGCTTGCTTTCAAGGATGTCGCGCTTACGCTTCTTCCGCACCTTCTTTCGGCGTCCGTAAGAAAGACGGGCTCGGACAAAAAGACCCTGGTCCTTGTCGCCACAAGCGGCGACACGGGCAAGGCGGCTCTAGAAGGCTTCGCCGATGTCCCCGATGTAGAAATTATGGTGTTCTACCCCTCAGAGGGCGTGTCGGATATGCAAAAGCTGCAGATGCAGACATCTAAGGGAAGCAATGTGCATGCAATAGGCATACAGGGCAACTTCGACGACGCGCAGACGGCGGTAAAGTCTATATTCAAAGACCCCGAGTCCAACAGGATTATAAACGAAATGGGCTATTCGCTGAGTTCCGCCAACTCCATAAACTGGGGAAGGCTGGCGCCGCAGATAGTTTATTATGTTTCGGCGTATGTAGACCTTCTCGCCTCCGAACGAATCAAGCCCGGCGAGGCAATAAACTATGTCGTGCCCACGGGCAACTTCGGCAACATCCTTGCCGCATATTACGCCAAGCGCATGGGAATACCCGTGAACAAGCTGATTGTGGCAAGCAACGCCAACAATGTGCTCACCGACTTCTTCAACAAGGGCAAATACGATGTAAATAGGTCGTTCTACAAGACGATGTCGCCTTCTATGGATATACTGATAAGCAGCAACCTCGAAAGGCTTCTTTTCGAGCTGTGCGACAGAGAGCCCGAAAAGCTTAAAGAGCTTATGCAAAGCCTGGATATATACGGAAGCTACGAGGTGGACAAAGAGGAGCTGAGGGAAAAACTGCCCGAGTTTGTTTCGTATTTCAGCGGCGAGGACGAGACCGCCGAGGCGATAAGCAACTTCTACGATATGTTCGGCTACCTTCTCGACCCGCATACGGCGGTAGCCGTTTCGGCTTATTATAATTACCTCACCGACAACGACGACCCCGCAAAGACGGTTATCGTATCGACGGCAAGCCCGTATAAGTTCGCAAGCGATGTCCTCTACTGCGTGACGGGCAAGAGGGAAGAGGATAACTTCAAAGCGGTAAAGAAGCTGTCTTCTTACACGGATACCGACATCCCCGCCCGCATAAAGGAGCTTAACGAGCTTCCCATCCTTCACGATATGGTAATCCCCAAGTCCGAAATAAAAGACACCGTAATAAACCTTCTTAAGCAAAAGGGACATAAATAATGGAGAAAAAACCAGTAATTTACAGCGGCATACAGCCGACAGGCATAATTACAATAGGAAATTATATTGGAGCCCTCTCAAACTGGCTCAAGCTTCAGGACGATTATTTCTGCGTTTACGGCATTGCCGACCTCCACGCTTTAACGGTAAGGCAGGTGCCGGCCGAGTTCAGGCAAAGGGCTATATCCTTTTTCGCGCAGTACCTCGCCTGCGGGCTGGATCCCCAGAAGTCGATATTGTACTTCCAGTCGCATGTGCCAGCGCACTCCGAGCTAAGCTGGATCCTAAACTGCTATACCTATGTGGGCGAAATGCAGCGCATGACGCAGTTTAAGGATAAGTCGGAGAAAAACGCCGACAATGTAAATATGGGGCTTCTCGATTATCCCGTGCTGATGGCTGCGGATATTCTGCTTTATCAGACCGCTCTGGTCCCCGTCGGGGCAGACCAGAAGCAGCACCTCGAAATAACGAGGGATATCGCCATAAGGTTCAACAATGTTTACGGCGAAACCTTCGTCGTGCCCGAGCCTTATATACCCAAGCAGGGCGCAAAGATATTCAGCCTGCAAAACCCCACAGCCAAGATGTCCAAGTCCGACCCCGACCCCAACGCCTCGGTGTCGATAATAGAGGATCCCGATTCGATAATGCGCAAATTCAAGAGGGCGGTTACCGACAGCGAAACCGTTGTGGAGTACCGTGAGGATAAGCCCGGGGTATCCAACCTTCTTACCATATTCAGCGAAATGACGGGAAGAAGCATAGAGTCTTTGGTAGCCGAGTATCACGATTTGGGCTACGCCAAGCTTAAAAACGATGTCGGCGAGTCCGTTGTGGCTAAGCTCGAGCCCGTAAGAAAAGAATACGCACGCCTGATGGGCGACAAGGGCTACCTTATGGAGGTCGCAAAAGAGGGCGCCCGCAGGGCAAGTAGCCTTGCCTCGAGGACGCTCAACAAAGTAAAGCGCAAGGTTGGGCTGGTGGAAGCCTGATGTTTGGTTATGTAAACGCCGACAAGCCCAATATGCTAATGAAGGATTACGCCGTATTCCGCGCGTATTACTGCGGGATGTGCAGGGCAATCGGCAAAAGGGCAAAAAGCCAGTTTATGCGCCTTGGCATAAATTACGACATAACCTTTCTCGCCATACTGGCGCACAACTGCCGCAAGCAGGAGCCCGATATAAAAGAGGGGCGATGCGCCTTCCATATCCTGGGCAAGAAGTACCCCATTGCCGGCGCCGACGACATAATGTTAAAAATCGCCGACATCAACACCTTACTTGGGTATTACAAGGTCGAGGACGATGTGCAGGACGGCGGCAAACTTAAGCACAGGATTGCGAGGCTTCTCACAAGAAGGCAGTTTAAGAAGGCGGCAAAAAGGCTTCCCGAGCTTGCGGAATCTATAAAAACCAACTACGAGAGGCTCAGGGCTCTCGAGAAAGCGGGCGAGAAGAGCATAGACAGGCTGGCGGACTGTTTCGCCACAATATTAGTGGATGTGGGCAGGGTTGCTTGCGGCGGCCCGGACGGGCTGCTTGACGACCTGTGTTATAATTTGGGCAGATGGATATACTTGATAGATGCCTACGACGATTTGGATAAGGATATAGAGGAAGAAAGGTTTAACCCTCTGCTTCCCGAAGGCGGGCCGCTCACGCCCGAAAAAGAGCAAAAGATTGCCGATACGGTAAAATTCAATCTCGATTTCGCCATCGCCAACATAATAGAGGCGTATGACAAAATGGAAGTCACCGTGTCCGAAGGGGCGCTGTCCAATATAATATACAGGGGGCTTAAGGCGCGCACCGAAGAGATTTTATCAAGGAGATGTAAAAATGCCGATAAGAGACCCGTTTGAAGTTCTCGGAGTAGACAGCTCGGTTACTCAAAGCGAGCTGTACGAAGCATACAAAAGGGAGCGGGGCAAGTACGCCGACAAGCGCTTTTTGCCCGGCGCCGAGGGCGAGGAGGCCTGCGAGAGGCTGGACGAGATAGAGGCGGCTTACAGGGAAGCCGACGAGATCCTAAAGACCCGCTTTTATGTTTCCAACTTCGACAACTCGCACAAAGAAATAGACGACCTTATAAGGCAAGGCAGGATAGACGAGGCCCAGCAAAAGCTGGACGAGTCTATGACCAGGGATGCCGAGTGGCATTTTCTGCAGTCTATGGTGTTCTACCGCCGCAAGTGGTATAACGACGCCCGCGAGCACCTTAGGGCTGCCGTCGAGAAAGAGCCAAACAATGTAAAGTATACCGACGCGCTAAAGAACTTTGACGAGAAAATGAAGCGCGAGAGCGGGGCAGCCTCCCGCACGCAGGCTTACAGGCCGGACGGCGGCGGCGAGCGCCCTTACCGCAACGACAACTATGTGGGCGGCGGAAACGGCAACGCATGCACCCCCTGCAATGTCTGCTCCACCCTGTTGTGCGCCGACTGCTGCTGCGAATGTATGGGCGGAGACCTCATATCCTGCTGTTAAAAGAAGATGAAAACCCGTTTTTCGTCCAAAAGGATTGCTACCGCCGCAATAGGCGCGGCGATATCGCTTCTGGCGATAATAGCGGCATATTATGTAAAAAACCTCTCGCTAAGCTTCAATGTGCTGGCGGGGGTGGGGCTATTGCTTCCCCTTTCTCAAAAATATTATAAAGAATCCGTCCTCGCTTATGTTGCCGCCGCGGCGCTGGGGGCGGTTTTTACTAATATAAATGTTTTGCCCTTCGTTATGGTTACAGGGCTGTATACGATAGCCGCCGTATTACTTTACGATAAAAAGGTAAAATGGGTAATAACCGTACCCGCATGCGCGGCGTACGGCTGCCTGTGCTTCTTTATTTTGTATAAGCTGGCGTCCTTAATTACTTTAGATATAGTGAAACTAAAGTTGGGAGGGCTTTCGCCCGCCTCCCTTTATGTCATATTAAACGCCGTTTTCCTTCTCGCGCTCGCGGCTTTTCACGCCCTTATTATCTGGATAAATAATTATTTGAGCAAACTTCTTAAGAAAGTCATCAAATAGGGCTAGTTGGCGCAGAGGTACTCTACCCCCGTCATCATTATGTTGTTGATCTGGTCGTTGGCTATGCGGTAATAGATTGTTTTGCCGTCGCGGCGGTACTCGACAAGCCCGGCGTCCCTCAGAAGCCTTAGCTGGTGGGATACCGTAGTTTGATTGAGGTCGAGAAGCTGTGAGATATTTGTAACGCATAGCTCGCTGATAGCCAGCGCCGACAGAATCTTTACACGGGTGACATCCGAAAACACGCTGAAAAAATTGCACATATCGGCGAGCACGGCATTGGACGGAAGGTATTTTTTAACGAGCGCTTCGACGCTTTCTTCAGGTGTAAAAGTAAACACTTCGCCCATTTTTCCACCTTAAATATTTTTTATGTCACAAATATATAACACAATATGAGCGGAACATTGGCAAGGTTTGTCGCATATTGTAGAGTACCCAATTTTTTTGTTGAAGGAGAGCTCTATGAACAATGTTGTTTTACCGTTGGTGCTGATTGTGTTGTTGGCGGGCAACGACTGCCCGGACGGCCCTCGGCCTTGCGATATGACCCTCGCCCTCTGCCTGTGCATAATATTCGGCTGCTGCGGATCCTGCAGTACTCCCACCGTTTGACACTTGGGGTATAATAATGTAAAATTAATATATGGTTAAACTGGGTAACGATTGGGACGAGATACTTAAGCAGGACTTTGAGAGCGACTGGTACGCGAGGTTAAGGGAGTTTCTGATAGAAGAATATCGGAATTACAAAGTCTACCCCGACATGTACGACATCTTTAACGCCTTAAAGACCACTTCGTATAAAGACACAAGAGTTGTGATACTCGGGCAGGACCCGTACCACAACCCGGGCGAGGCGCACGGGATGTGCTTTTCGGTAAAGCCGGGAGTAAAGATACCCCCGTCGCTTCTGAATATTTTCAAAGAGCTCAGGGACGATTTGGGCACATACATACCCAACAACGGATACCTTATGGATTGGGCTAAGCAGGGCATACTGTTGCTTAACGCCATACTTACGGTAAGGGAAAACGCCCCCCTTTCGCACAAGAATATGGGCTGGGAAAAGCTTACAGACAGCGTAATAAGGGCGCTTAACGAAAGGCAAAAGCCCGTTATTTTCCTGCTGTGGGGAGCCCCCGCCAGGGCAAAAAAGGCGCTTATAACCAACCCCAACCATTTTGTGCTGGAAGCCCCGCACCCCTCGCCGCTTTCGGCAAGCTACGGATTTTTCGGCTGCCGCCACTTCTCCAAAACAAATAAAATACTGGAATCGATGGGCGAAAAACCGATAGATTTCCAGATTAAAAATATTTAGGAAAGAGCCCGCATAGGCGGGCTTTTATATTGTCTTTTTGAGATTTCTGGCCTTATAATCCATTCCGTCCTTATACACGCTTGCCCTGTTGTGCGCCAGAAACTTCATAATAGGGTAAACATCTATCCAGATTTCGGTAGGCCCCTGATATTGGGATTCGTCGAAGATAAGCTGCATGCCTATGTGCAAATGCGGAGGGCAGGACATATTGGTGTTTTCCTTGAAGCTGTACCCCGTTACCCCAAGGTATCCTATAACCTGCCCCGCCTGTACCACATCGCCCTTTTTGAGCCCTTGTATATAGGGCTGGTTTTTCCTAAGGTGCGCGTAATAGTAGCTTCTCTTTTTATCGAAGGAGCGTATGCCTATCCGCCAGCCGCCGTACCTGTTCCAGCCCAGCTCTGTAACGACCCCGCCCTCGACGGCGCAAATGGGCGTGCCCACCGAGCCGTACATATCGTGCCCGAGGTGCTTTCGCTTGTAGCCGTAGCTTCTGGAATTTCCGAAGTCGTCCGAATGGTTAAACCAATAGCCTTTTGGGAAGGGGTGATAGTTTTTAAGCCCGTAGCCCTTCTCGTCCGTTTCTTCGATGGTATACTCGCCTATGAACTGCGAGAAAATTGCGTCATATGCCTCGACATAATATTTATAATACCTGTTGTTTCCGAAGTAGTCGTCTATCTTTTTGCCCTGTTGCAAAGAAAGCACGAGGTCGGATAAGGCCTTAAGGTCTTTCTTTACGCTGAACTTGTTGCCGTTCCTTGTGGCAAGGTAGGCGAGCGCCTTGGCAAAATCAAAATCGACGGTATCCGAATCGTGGTATTTTACCTCATACTCGTACGCCGACATAAGTATTTCGTAGGGCACTTTGTTGTCCACCCACCGTATAAAGTTCTTTTCGGGCTCTTCGGCGTAAGCCGCCGATAAGGGAATGAGCGAAAGCGCCATAAAAAGGGCGGCGCAAAAAAGCGAGGCTAGTTTTTTGAAAAAAGTCCCCATGAATGTATTTTCTTTATAAACAGAGGTTTTATTTATAAATTTTCTCAAAAAAATTTCAAAAAATATGCCGCAAACGCTTTACTTCTTTAGCGAAGTAAAGTATAATGAGCATATCATAAATTTAAGGAGAGGCAAATATGAAAAAATTATTGATTTTTGCGCTTATAGCGGTTCTGGCGGTTTCCGCCGTATTCGGGCTCGCGGCCTGCAATAAGGACAATGATTGGGCCTACATCGAAAAGAAAGGCGAAATGGTTATAGGTTACACCATCTTCTCGCCCATGAACTATAAAGACGAAAGCGGCAACCTTATCGGCTTCGATACCGAGCTTGCCATAGCCCTTTGCGAAGAACTGGGCGTAGAAGCTAAATTCCAGCTCATCAAGTGGGAGAACAAATTCTTCGAGCTCGAGAGCAAGAACATCGACGCCATCTGGAACGGCTTCACCGTAACCGAAGAGAGAAAGGAAAGCACCGACTTCTCGCTTCCCTACCTCAAGAACAAGCAGATAGCCGTTGTTAAGAAGTCCAACGCCGCCCAATACACCTCCATCGAGAGCCTCGCGGGCAAAAAACTCGTTGCCGAAAAACAATCCGCCGGCGAATCCGCCATCATGGGCCTCGAGGATATCACCTACACTTACATAAGGCAGGAGTCCCAGCTTGAAGCCGTGCAGGAAGTTCTCTCCGGCACCTGCGATGTAGCCATTGTAGACCGCGTTATGGCGGAAGGCACCCTTAAGGGCGCTTCCTTCCAGGATCTGCAAATCCTCGACCTCGGCCTCGGCGGAGAGGAAGAGTACGCCATAGGTTTCCGCAAGGGCAGCCCCGACACCCTTGAAAAGGTTAACGCTGCGCTCAAGAAACTCTATGCCAACGGCAAAATTCAGGAGCTTGCCGAAAAATATGCCATAGCGGAATCCTTGATACCCATCGAATAAAATAGTATAATATTCGGGTTATGAATTTCGGACAGGTAACATTACAGCTTCTTGAGGGCTTCGGCACCACCGTTCTGGTGTTTGCCCTCACATTGGCGATGGCGCTTCCGCTGGGGCTAATAGTGGCCTTCGGCTCGATGACAAAATTCAAGCCGCTAAGATGGCTTACGAGAACGATAGTCTGGATCATCAGGGGTACGCCCCTGATGCTCCAGGTTATTGTGGTTTTTTATGTTCCGGGCTTGTTGTTCGGCGTAAACTTCACCACAAGGTTCACGGCGGTAATAATAGCGTTCGTTATTAACTACGCGTGCTATTTTTCGGAGATATACCGCGGCGGCATCGAGAGCATAAGCAAGGGCCAATACGAGGCGGGGCAGGTTCTCGGAATGACAAAGGCGCAGATCTTTTTCAAGATCGTCCTTTTCCAGGTTGTGAAGAGAATTATGGCGCCCGTATCCAACGAGGTTATCACTCTGGTTAAGGATACCGCCCTCGCGAGGGTTATCGCCGTCGAGGAGCTTATAAGCGCCTCCAACGACATAATGGCGGGCTTTGGGATAATTTATCCCTTGTTCTACGCGGGCGTATTCTATCTGATATTCTGCGGAATACTCACCGTTATGTTTAACTTTATAGAAAAGAAGCTGGATTATTACCGTTAAGGAGCGTCCCATGCCGATACTGGAAGTAAAAAATCTTAAAAAGAACTTCGGTAAGCTGGAAGTCTTAAAGGACATCAGCTTCAGCCTGGAGAAGGGCGAGGTTCTTGCCATAATCGGCTCGTCGGGAAGCGGGAAGTCCACACTTCTCCGCACGCTCAACTTTCTCGAAAAAGCCGACGGCGGCTGCATTATCGTAAACGGCGAGTGCCTTTACGACTGCGGTAAGCAGCAAAAATCGGATGAGGCCGAGCTTCGCAAAAAGCGCCTGCACTTCGGGCTGGTGTTCCAACAGTTCAATCTCTTCCCGCAATACAACACACTGCAGAACATAACGCTTGCCTTAAACCTTCAGAGCAAGGAAAAACTCAGAAAGGCGTTTTTCGGCGAAGACAAGCGCTCCTTCTTCCAAAAGCTGGGCGATCTCCCCAAGACAATTGCCAAATACCGCGCCGCGCTTAGGGCAGAGTACGCCGGAAACACCGACAAAGCCAAACAGCTTATAGAGCGTGTGGGCCTCGGCGACAAGACATACTCCTACCCCTTCGAGCTTTCGGGCGGGCAGCAGCAGAGAGTGGCCATCGCCCGCGCCTTAGCGCTAGAGCCCGATGTGCTTTGCTTCGACGAGCCAACAAGCGCCTTAGACCCCGAGCTTACAGGCGAGGTTCTTAAGGTTATAAAAGACCTCAAAAAATACAACAGCACGATGATCGTCGTCACCCACGAGATGGAGTTTGCCCGCGATGTCGCCGACCGCATAATCTTTATGTACGACGGCAAAATAGAGGAAGAGGGTACGCCCGACGAAGTATTCGGCAACCCCAAATCCGAAAGGACAAAACAGTTTATAGCCAAATACTGATAAGGAGTACGGCTTATGAAGGAAAAAATCACGGGTGATATGATAAACCTTTTGTATGATACCCTCATTAAGGTTCAAACGCGCGAGGATTGCGAGATACTGCTTAGCGATCTCTGCACCGTAAACGAGGTGCTGCAGATGGCGCAAAGGGTAAAGGCGGCCGAGCTATTGCTTAAAGGCAACACCTACGCGCAGGTTATAGCGCAAACCGACATTTCCTCCGCTACCTTAAGCCGCGTATCCAACAGCATACGGCACGGCAAAGGCGGATACAGAAAGTTTATAGAGGTTAAGAAAGAAGAAAATTAAAAGAGGCCGGACGGCCTCTTTTGTTTATGTATTGGGATTTTGCCGAACGGCTTTATTTCTTGAAGAAAGCCAACACTTTGTTTTCCCATGCTTTTATCGCGTCCGAATCGTAATTTTCGGGAATTTGAGAGGCTACCTTTTTTGCTTTCTTGCTGTTGTCCACGGCCCCTTTAAGAGTTAACAGGAGGGGGATTCTCGGGAAGGCGCGCTTTACCTTATCCATTATGGCGGAGAAGGAGAGGGCGATATCGTTGCCAGTCGAGCCGCTCTGCATATCGTTTTTATTTATTACGCCTTTGCCGATAAGGAAGTCCAGCTCCTCGGGCTTTGCCGTGAGCATCCAGCGCTTCATAACATCGCCGCCCGTGTGCTTGGCGCCAACCCTCTTGTAATAGGCGACCTGGTAATTCCATATCGTTTCGGCGTCGGCCTTGCCCGACTTCGCCACGGCCTCGGCAAGAAGGCTTGCCGCAAGCATAGAGTTTGCTATGCCCGAGCCCATCATTGGTATAGTCATAAACGCCGAGTCGCCTATAAGCGCGTAGCCGTCCCCGCCGAACCTCATCGCGGGGTGCCTTACGGGGATGGCGTAAACGCCGCCGCCCCTTACAACCTCGTCGCCGATTATGGGGTTGGATTCCTTAAGCTTTTGGTAGGCGTTCCTGAATGTGGCTTCGGGAAGGCTGCCTATGCGCCCCACAAGTATGTTTACAAGCCCCGAGGGGTCCAGGATGCACCACGAAATGCCTTCCTCGCCCAGGTGCTTGAGGTAAACCTTGTTTGTGTATCTGGGGTCGGGAGAGCCCTCTGCCCTCTTGTGGAAGCCTCTGTAGGCGTAAAATACCTCGTTTCTGTCGGGCTCGCGCTCGACGCCGTACGAGGCGGGAAGCGAGGCCCTGAAGGGCGAATGCACGCCCGAATTGTCTATCACGAGGTCGGCGTAATGCTTTTCGCCGCCCGCGATAACTCCCTTTACTTTATCGTTTTCTATAATCAGGGCTTCGGCGCCTGTGCCGAATCGTATGTCCGCGACCTTTTGTGCCCTTTCGGCAAGAATGTGCGCAAGCCCTCTTCTTTCTATAGAGTAGTCCCTTGTTTCCTCGGGCGTTTCGACATAAAGCTCGGTCTTTTCGTCGGGGGTGACGAAAGTCCAGCTTTCCTTTATGAAGTATTCGCTTTTGGGTATTGTAATGCCTAGCTCTGCGAAAATGTCGCGGCTTACATCGTCGTGCCAGTCGTAAGTCCAGCCGTCCTTGCCGCCTTTTTCAAAGACTATAACCTCGTTGCCCGCTTTGCCGAACAGCTCGGCAGCAACCAGCCCGCCTACGCCGGCTCCTATAACTATAACTTTCATATATTAAGTACCTCCCCGCGATATTAGCAAAATTATAAGGCAAACGGTAATTTTTGTCAATGCGCAAAGACTTTCGTAACATATTTGGTGTATAATAAATATATTATTCTGTTATTCTGTTAAGCTATGAATATCATCAAAAAGCTGTTTATCAAAGATTATAAGAATGTTTGCGACCCCCAGGTGAGGGCAAGGTACGGCATAGCCGCGGGTATAGTGGGCATAGTTTGCAATGTTTTGTTGTTTGCCTTCAAGCTTGCGGTAGGGCTTATCGGCGGCAGCATTACCATAGTCGCCGACGCCGTGAACAACCTTTCGGACGCCGGCTCGTCGGTGGTAACTTTTATCGGGTTTAAGCTTGCAAAGCGCCCCGCCGACGCCGAGCACCCTTACGGTCACGCGAGATACGAATACATTACGGGGCTTCTGGTTTCGTTTTTCGTTCTGGCCATCGGCATACTTCTTGCCAAAAGCTCGATAGAAAAGATGATAACCCCCACGGCGGTTACCGTTTCGGCGTTTACCTTTGCCGTGCTTGCTGTCTCCATCGCGGCAAAGCTTCTGCTAATGATTCTTTACAGGGATTTCGGCAAATCCATAAATTCGGACGCCTTGAAAGCCGCGGGAACCGACAGCTTTAACGACATTATCGCCACTGCTGCGGTACTTCTTTCGTCTATCATTATAAAAGCCGCCGGCGTCAATGTGGACGCTTACTTCGGTTTGGCTGTTTCGCTGTTTATAATCTTTTCCGCCGTTAAGCTTATAAAAGAAACGACGGACCCCCTTCTCGGCAAGAAGCCCGACAAAGAGCTTATCTGCAAGATAAAGGATAAGATTCTTTCCTACGAGGGTATTCTGGGCATACATGACCTTATGGTACACAATTACGGCGAGGGCTGCTACTTCGCCAGCGTGCACGCCGAGGTGGACGCCAAAGTTGACATTATGGTAAGCCACGACCTTATGGACAAGATAGAGAGGGACTTCGAGGAGGAGCTTAACATCAAGCTTTCCATCCATATGGACCCTGTCGAAACCGACGACGAGTATGTAAACGAGTTTAGGATAAAGGCGCTTGAAGCCGTGGCGAAGCTGGATTGTAGGCTTACCCTGCACGATTTCAGGGTGGTGAGGTGTCTGACCCACTCTAACATACTTTTTGACGCCGTAATACCCTTCGGGTGCGAAATCACAAAGGAAGAAATCGAAGCCGCCGTAAAAGAAGCTATTTCCGACCCCAAGCATAAATTCTACTTCATAATAGGCATAGACCGCGATTACATCTAATAAAATATACAAAAATGGGCGAAATCTTAAGATTCGGGTAAGATTTACTATTAATTTACAAAACATGGCAATTCGAGATTGGCTAAAACGGTTGACATCGGCATATTCCGTCCCATATAATGTAGACAACTTAATAATTTGTGATAAAGGCAAAACTATCGAAAGGTAGTGACGCAAAGCTATAGGGCCTTAAAGGGTAGCCAGTTACCACATAACAGTTATGTTATTGTGGTATTTTTTAATTTTAGAGGACGGGTATGGCAGTAAAAAAGCTTCTAAAGCCCTGGCCCCGACGGTTGCTCTTGCTAAGGATATCTAAGTTTGCAATAGCTATCACTTTGGCATTGTCGATCATCGTGGTCGGGCTCAGCATCTATATGAACAATGTCGGCAACTTTATAATCAGTGTAGAGAAAACCGAGCGCCTTGCCATTTCCTTAAGCGAAAACAACGACTTCGTTTCCAACGCGACCTCAATACTTTACGCAAAAGGGATGACGGACATCACCAACGCCACCTACGCCAATATCCCCGACGACATAGACAAAACGGGGTTCGGGCTTCACGGCGACACACAAAACAGGCGTTACTGGGCGTACACCTTCGCTCTCAAGAACACCTCGCCCATCGATATAAGCTACTCGATGACGATGACGATAAACCAGGTTTACAAGAATGTAGACGGTGCGCTAAGGGTGATGCTCATAAGAGACGGCGAGCGCACGATATACGCCAAACGCGACGCTCAGGGCAACCCGGTATCGTACACCGAAAACCCGCCGATAGGTATGAAAGTACTTTACGACACCGAACCTTTTGTAGACGACAGGCTGATATGCACGACTTTCACCCCGGTCCTTAAGGAAAGCCAAACGGTTATATACACGGTGGTGATGTGGCTAGAGGGGTTCGACGAGGACTGTGTAGACGATATAAAGGGCGGCGCGATAAGGATTACGATGAACTTCAAGGCTTCGTAAACCAGAAAACACAACGGAAACAAATCCATAAGGATTGATCAAACTTTAATATATTTGGAGGTAACAATGAAAAACGCTAACAGGAGACTTTTGATCTCTCTCGCGGCTTTGGTAATAGCTATCGCTCTTGCCGCTACGACAACCTTCGCATGGTTTACGATGGACACCACGCCCGAGGTTAACGATATCGACTTGGTAGTAACCACTCAAGACGGCCTTTACATTTCGTTCGAAGAGGGCCTGGGTTCCAGCAGGACATTCGTAGAGGGAAAAGACGAAGGAAGGGTTATGAAAGCCGTTAAACTAAATTC